>ONWQ01000334.1 GCA_900321565.1 uncultured Eubacteriales bacterium | reverse complement strand
CAGTACCTGGACCACATTGATCGCATCATTCCTCTGCAGAAGCACGAATATCACCAGACCCACGGTAAGATATACCGTCTGGTTCAGTACCCCGCCGGCTTCCTTGTAGGCATCCCTCCTGATTACGCTGTGGTAGGCGTCCATAAGGACCATGACCAGAAGATCGATAAACGCCATACCCACGGCCAGCACCCAGAACATGGTATTGCTGGTCAGAGACTGCCCGGGATTGCGTATCAGAGTCGTACCAAGCCACGCGAGCTCCAGGCACAGAATATCCAGGCCCATAAAATCCATGTGCTGCGACCAGCCACTGGTTTTTCTTTTATACATACGCCCTTAACTCCTTTAAAAGGGATCGCACACGCATTCGCTCCCGGTCTGTGCCGCCCTTTGATCTGTCCATACAGTTATTCGTTGTCTGGCGCGTATTCCCTTTTCCCGGCTTTTCTGCGGCTGATTTCCTTTTCCGGTCTTCCCTGAAGTTAATCAGGCGCCGCATCAGGCATGGTGCATGCAGGGCGCCTGCCCAGTATGCGCGGTCGATCAGGCCCGCATACCCTCTGTACCGCCCGGTCAGCTGCCGAAAGCTCTTTCTGATCTGCGCCATCTGTTCCGAGTACCGGGAGTCCCCATGCCAGTCGCTGAGAAAGAGAATCACGTAGTGCGCATAATTGCGCATACTGAGAACCACCGCGCGTTTCCTGCCCGTTTCTTCAAAATAGGCAAGGCGCCGGCTGAGTGCCTCCAGAATGGAAAGCGAACGAGGGGAAAGCGGCTGTGCCGTAATGCTCCCATCCCTCACCACATAGGAATACAGGCACTGATTGACAACGGATATATGTCCTGCCCTGCTGATGTACTGGTGTACAAGCCATTCATCCTCATGGATCGCGCCTACAGGAAAGCGCAGCCCCTCAAGCAGGGAACGGTGGTACAGTTTGTTCCACGCGACCGTGCCCAGGTCCCGGTACGGAAAGAACAGCTGATACCAGTATTCATCCTCTGTCAGGCGCGGCGCGAAGTGCATCGCGGTCTTCCGTCTCAGGCCGCCCTCATCGGTGACTGTCTGAAAGCCGCAGACAGCGAGTCTGTCCCCGCTCGTCTGCAGTGCCTGCTCAAGCTGTGCGAGCATCTCGGTGTCCACATAGTCGTCCCCGTCCACAAAGGCTATGTATTCACCGCGGGCTGCATCCATGCCGGCATTCCGGGCATCGGAAAGACCACCGTTTACCTTATGGATCACCCGTACACGCGCATCGCGTTCAGCATACGCGTCACAGATCTCCGGACAGGTATCCGGAGAGCCATCATCCACCAGGAGCACTTCAAGGTTGGGATAGCTCTGGGACAGAATACTGTCCACACAGCGGTTCAGGTACTTTTCCACCTTGTATACAGGCACAATCACGGAGATCAGGGGCATCTGTCCTGTTTCAGGTGCCATTGCCATGATGCAAACCTCCCTTCAGCTTTTGAGACGCCGGAGCAGTTTCAGTTTTCCATGCGTCAGACGATCCGCCATGTCCAGGCAGCCCTGAAGCTCTTCCGTACGCCGGTACACGGCCAGGAACAGCAGGTTTGGCAGGATCAGGGAAATCAGAGCCCGGACAATCAGTGTGGGAATCAGCCCGAGCTGCACCACTGCGCAGACGCCATAGGTTGCTGCACACACCACAGTCACGACAAGCGTATACTTCAACAGCTGACGTACGTAATGCCCGAGATAGGCACGCGGGAAAATCAGTCTGAACAGGTTTCGGATCAGCCATGGCAGTTCCACAGCGGCAAAAGCGATCACGGTAGAGAAGATCACGCCAAATATGCCGATATAACGGATGGTAATGATATTCAGAAGCAGGTTCACAATCGCTGCCGTCAGCGGACGGAAACGATCCTCGTGCCAGATACCGGCTGCATCCTTATAGATGTTGACAATACGATTGACCTCCACGACATAGAGGTAGATCACAAGACTGATCACGACACTCATGGGCAGGAGCAGTTCTTCCCCGGTCCACAGGCACATGAACGGCTGATAGAGCGCCATCAGCATGCAGCAGGCCAGACCGGTGAGCCAGCAGAACAGGAAGGTGAGCCTTCGGAAATCCCAGTAGTTCTTTTCCTTGCTCTCGGTCAGCAGGCTGTTGCCAATACCGGCCAGGGAGGATGACAGGATCACTTCCAGGCAGGCTCTGAGCGCGGAGACGATGAAATAATAGTTCTGATACACTGCCAGCTCATGAAGCCCCAGGAAACCGGATATAACCAGCGCATCCGCGGAGTTCATCACCACACCACCCAGCTTGGCGGTAAACAGGTCACGCACACGGGCGAGGATCGTTTTCCGTCTGGCCGGGTCCAGTACACCTTTCGGCCGGATATCCGGATAGTACTTTCCTGCGTACCAGTAGCGTACAGCATTGAACAGCAGTTCGGACGCGAGGCGCGCAATGAGATAGTAATAATAGCTGTGCCATACACAGACCAGCAGGATGGCAACGGCATACTTGAGTGTATCCATCACCATATGCAGCTTATGAACCACATCCAGCCGCTGGTGTGCATCGAACAAACAGCCCTTGTAGGCAAAGAGCCAGTAGGACAGGACTGTACCAGCCAGATTCAGATAGTACAGGGTATACAGGCTCATTCCGGCGGGAACCGTGCCCTTGACCAGGGTAGGAATCAGCGGTGAGATCGCAAGGCCTGCGATCAGAATGACCAGGCCGATCCCGTAATAGATATTCCTGTACAGTTTCAGGAGCGCGCAGAGGCTTTCCCGGTCGTTGTCCACGATCGGTCTGTACATGCTGTACACCATGGCGCTCCCGACGCCAAGCTCGGCCAGGTTCAGAACCTGCAGTACCGAGGTGAACAGGCTGTCCAGGCCCAGGAAATCCACGCCCAGCTGATACAGCAGCACGGTCCTCATGATAAAGGGCATCAGCATGGCATAGACCCTGTACGCGCCGCCGAATAGGACATTGCGCGCCGCGTTCTTCCCGCGCTCCAGCTTGATGCCTGATTTCTGTTCTTCGCTCATGCATTCTCCTCAGAAAAAGCAGCCTGTTCAGTCACTCCCGGACGTTCCGTCCAGAATACTGCGGTAGAGTGCCCGTGTGTTTCGTGTGATATCCGCCCATGTGTACTTGGCAGAAATGACCTGCCGGGCTTTGTCCTGATACGCCCGGACGGTTTCAGGATGATCGCACAGGTCCTGCAGAAGACTTTGCAGTGCCTGCACGTCTGCCTTCGGGAACGACAGCCCGCCGTCGCCCATGACATCCACACACTCACCTATGTCGGAGGTCACACAGCAGCAGCCGTATGTCATGGCTTCAAGCAGTGTGAGCGGCATGCCTTCCAGATCGCTCGGCAGCACATAGAGATAGGCATTGGAATACAGCTCGGCCTGTATGCTGCCCTGCTGGAAGCCGGTAAAGATGATGTCGGGATCACGGTCTGCCATTTCATACAGCCGCTGCACATAGGCGTCCGTGTCTGAAGTCCCGCCCACGATCACGAGCTTTTTGTCCGTACGGAGCGCTTTGTATGCGCTGATGAGATAATGAATCCCCTTTTCCGGCACCAGCCGGCCCAGGAAAAGGATATACTCGCCATGCTTCAGGCCAAACTGGCTGGTGATCGCACTGGCCTGTCTGGGCTGCGCGGGTTCAATCCCGTTCGGGATCAGCTCAGTCTTCCGCCCGTAAGTCTCGAGAAAATAGCGCTGTACGCCTGTGCTCAGCACAATGATGCGGTCAGCATGGCGAACAGCCGCCTTCTCGCCCTGCAGAATATAGGCTGAGGCAAGCCGGCCCCATTTCTGCCGCTGGTGATCCAGACCGTGCACCGTAGCCACAATCTTCTTGCCAAACAGCCGTGGCAGCCAACACAATACACACGGGCCTTCCGTGTGATAATGAATCAGGTCATACCGCCCGAAGGCAGCCATCACGGATGCAATCACTGAGGAAGACATGGCGGCCAGTCCCCTGCGCCTGATGGTAGGCGTCCAGACCAGACGCACACCCTCATACTCCCGCGGCAGTTTCTTTCTTCCCGCTGCCTTCGCTTCCTCATCTGTGCGGTTATAGCATGTGACCGTGTCCCCCATGCCTGCGAGCTGCGGTGCCAGGTTACTGACCACGACTTCCACACCGCCGTTCCGTGAGGGAATGAACTTATGACCGATCATGGCGATCCGCATCGGCCTGTCCCCGCTTTCCGGTTTTCCATTCACTGCCATCCAACCGTCCCTCCGTCCTCTGAATCCGCCCGTACATACCCGGCAGCGTACAGATTATCCCTGCGCATCATGCGCTTTGCGCAGGTAGATTTCCTGCAGTTTTCGGGCTTCTTCACAGATGTCATAGCCTGCCTGGCACACCAGCTCTGCGCCCTGTGCCCTGTCGCGGCCACTCTCTCTGCAGGCAAGGATTTTCCTTGCCCACACCTCGTTCCCGTCCTCCAGCGGAATGCGGCACGCATCAGGGCCAAGCAGGATCTCATCCGTCACGCGGCCGGAGAAAAAGCAGGGCAGGCCGGCCGCCTGTGCTTCCACACCCACCACCGGCAGCCCTTCAAACAGGGACGGCAGCACAAAGCAGTCCATCGCCTGATACCATTCATTCACATTGGGCATCTGACCCGGAAAGAGGACTCTGTCCGCCAGGCCAAGCGCCCCGGCTTTCTCCCGGGTCGCTTCTTCGAGTTCACCGGTGCCGATCAGAACAAGCCGGGCTTCCGGCAGCATACCGGCCACACTGGCGAAGATGTCCAGCAGCCGGGTATGATTTTTCTGCAGATTAAAGCGCCCTACATGCCCGATCACAAAGGCATTCTCAAGCCCATGGGCTTTCCGGATGCGGTCCCGGATCTCCGGCTGATAGCGGAAACGTTCCAGATCAATCGCGTTATGAAGAATAAAGCCGGACTCTTCCCAGCGTTTTTTGCCATAGTAATAGATTCCGGCGTCCCTGCCGCAGCTCCAGTAATCCGTGGCTGCGCCTGGCAGCAGTGCCTTGCATACCAGCTTCAGCGGGTACTTGTAATCCCGGATGATCCGCGTATTGTGCGCATGCGCAATCCGCACGGGAATCCCGGCACTTCTGGCGCTCTGCAGCGCATAATAGCCCATCGCCTCATTATGCGCATGCACAATCCGGATCTCGGGATTGTCATGCAGAAGCGCTCCGACAAAGCGCTTATACTCCGGATAATGCAGCGGGTTCAGGCCGGGGCTCACAAACACGCGTCCACCCATGGCCCGGATTTCCTCGTCGTATTCTCCCGGGACCGGCTTGTTTGCCAGGAAATCAAACTGGACCTGTTGCCTGTCGATCTTGCGGTAGTAGTTCATCAGCATGGTCTCGATCCCTGCCCGGGCCATATTGCTCACTGAATGCAGCACACGGATCATTTGCCTTGCTCCCCTCTCCTGAAAAGCCCCGCAGCACGGCGGATGAGAAGTTTCAGTGCCTTATTGGGTTTTTCCATCCGGACGGCCAGCTGCCCCAGCACAGCACTGTTTTTGCGCAGTGCCATGGCATACAGGGGCGAGTCAGGCCGCCGGTCACCCTGTACGCACGGCTGCATCTGCCGTACATAGGCACTCTGCAGACGGAAGACCTGCTTCCGGCATTCCGCGGGCAGTCTGTGAATCCTGCACTGGTTCAGGTAAAACTGGTCGAGCAGCCGTTTCCGGCCTTCTGTACTGTCCAGCCAGTCACCGAGCCCGGCGTTCTGCATGGCGCGAAGCACCAGATGTGTGATATAGAAACTGTCAAGGGCTTTCGGGGAGCTGCGTCCTGTGTGTGTGGCGTTCTGTACACTGCTGCGATAGCCGTAGGTGCAGCGATTGGTTGCCGCAATGCGCACTGCCCTGGGATAGACCAGGAACGCCAGGACAGTATCCTCATACCAGTAGCCCGAAGGCCAGAGCAGGTGCTCAAACAGGTTCCGGCGGAACAGTTTTCCCCACGGTGTCCCGTTCAGGTCCGCAACAGAGACCGTGCTCCCCCACTGCACGGTTTTGTACCGTCTGCCGTCCCCGGTAAAGGAATAGTACGCACAGACACTGATATCCGCTGCACTGGCCTGAGCGCAGTCCCAGAGTGACTGCACATACTCCGGGGACACCACGTCATCCGCGTCCACAAAGAGCAGGTACCGGCCGCGGGCTTCCCGCATGCCACGGTTGCGCGCAGCAGCCGCGCCCTGGTTTTCCTGATGAATGCATCGGAACATCCCGTCTGCCCGGGCTGCCGCCTCAGCCAGATCGCCTGTGCCATCCCGGGAACCGTCATCAATCAGGAGCACTTCAAGGGTGCAGCTGTGTTGCTGAGAAGACAGGCTGCTGATGCAGTCGGGAAGATACTTCTCTGCATTATAGCAGGGCACAATCACTGATAGATCCACCTCAGGCGGACAGCGGAAAATGGACTCCCGGGACAGGAAGGCACTGTCATGGAAAGGATATGTATCATCAAGTGAGCCTTCCGGCTTTTCATCGTAAAGAGCGGTCCTCATGACTTTTCTCCAAGTTCTGTGATCGCCTGCCATGTGCGCTCACAGTTCTGTTCGTCCCTCACCGGGAAAAAGGCTTCCAGGCGCGCCAGGTATTCCGGTTCCATGCCAAACCCGTTCTCAGCATAGCGCTGCAGGGCCTGCAGCAGGGATTCCAGGCTTTCAACCACAGGGCCAAACCCATGCTCTTCATAAGAAAAATAGCCCTTCTGATAGTGGATCTTCCGGAACTCTTCCTTGTCGAACTGATAATAGATCACCGGCTTTTCCATGTACCCCACATCAAAATAGACACTTGAATAATCCGTGATCAGCATACAGCAATCCATCAGCAGGGTCTGCACATCATAGGAGCGCCAGTCCGCAAGCAGGATCCGTGGGCTCGGGGACTCAAAGCGATCCAGTTCCTTCTGCAGCTCAATATGCGGGTAAAAGATCAGCTGAAGATCATGGGCCTCCAGCAGGCGCAGAAGCTCCGGACTGCTCAGCAGTGCCTGAAAATGCTGATAGAAGGAAGTGCTGCAGAACGCCTCGCCCTGGGGATACCGGGAGCCTCGCCAGGTAGGCATGACAAGCACCTGATTGGTCTGCTTCTTTCCCCGCATCAGATTATCAAAGCGGCACAGGCCGGTATAACGCACAACCCCGTCCGGGAACCCGAATTCACTTTTGAGATAGTCATATTCCATTTTTGCGCCACTGGCAAAAAAGTCCACTTTCAGTCTTGGATAGCGCATCCACTGCATGTCATCCTTGATGATTCCGTGCTGCAGAAATGCCTGTACGCCGCGCGGATGCACACCGATCTGGCGCAGATGATAGAAGATCATCAGGTTCGGGGCCGCCGGCTGAACATGGCTGCCCACAAGGTAATCCGCCGCCAGGTATTGCAGATAATGCTGAAGCGTTCCCTGCCGGACTGTCCTGCCGAGCTGGCTGACCCGGGCATAATCCGGACTGTCCGGATCAATCACATAGCAGGCATTGGCGTCCGGGTGCTGTGTGCGCAGATAGCGATAGAACCAGTATCCGTTGTCCCGGGCATCATTCCCCCGCTCTGAGACCAGCCACAGATGCCGGTAAGCCGGACTGCACCGCCGCAGCAGGGCGGCAACAGGACACAGGACAATCAGAAGGAGCACATTTTTCAGATACATCAGCAGACGCCCAAGTTTTCGCAGCATATCACATCCGCCTTCCCGTCTCAATCGCCCGGATTTCCGCAGCCGCTTCTTCCGCCGACAGCGGCTTCCATCGCTGGGCCGTTCCCTTGCTCTGAACAACACGGTAACTAACACTCATGGGGATCAGCCGCAGTCCGACCGAGCTCCAGAAATACAGTGCTGTGTTGTCCGTAAGATAAGTCACGGTCATGTACAGCAGAATGGCCATATAGAGCAGGCCGGTCTGTGAGTCATGCCGCTTCATCCAGTAGAGCGGATAAAGGATATAATGGATCATGGACCACAGTGTATACCCCAGTGCACCGAGCTCGATAAACAGCCTCAGGATATCATTATGCAGAGGATAGGGATGGTTCAGGATCCCGGCGTCATACCAGATTCCTGTAAGCTCGGTAACCCCTTCAAAACCAATGCCTTTCCAGAAGGGAGAAAACTCATAGTATGGGTTGGGCAGGCTCCACAGCAGGCGGCGCCCCATCAGATCAATCCCCAGGGATTCCAGACAGTCTACCAGGATCCCCATACGTACCAGGTAGAGATACAGGTAAAGGAACAGAAAGACCATGATCCCGGTTCCCAGAACCCATCTGTCCGGGTTTCTGACCCGCCGGATCAGGAAAACATAGACCGCCACCATGAATACTGCCGGCAGAGCGCTCCGCTTTAAACCCACCAGCATGAAAAACACACACAGCGCAATGGACAGGCGGCGAAAACGCTTTTCCTGCCTGGTCCCGCGCGGTGCGAACATCAGATAGTAGATCAGAAACTGACCGAACAGAAAGGTAATATCGTGGATCTCCAGGGCGCGCACAAAGCCCTCTGCATTCCCGAAGGTCACGATGCAGGTAATGACCGAGGATATACTCTGCGCAATCCCGTACTTCGGCATTTCCAGGAGCATGATGGTACCATTGGTGACGCACATGCAGAAAAACAGAACATTCACTGCACGCTCTTCAAACAGATAACACATGCATACCGCATAGATGATCGTGATCAGCTGAAACAGGATCTTCTGTGTGCCGCGGCTGATGACATCCATACCGGTAAAGTCTGTGATCCATATGTACATACTGAAAAGCGTGTACAGTACGATCACGGACAGAAAAACCGGGAAATACCGGACCGCCCGCTTGAAACTGTCGAAGTCCGCCCTGACCAGAAAATTCAGGAACGCGCATACAATCGTACCGAGCGCGATCACCTTGGGCAGGCCCTTCAGTGCATCATTCAATACCTTCCAGTCGCCGAGCCCGGCAACTATGGTGCAGGCGACGGCCAGAAAGACCACTATGCCCGGCGGTGCCTTTCTTGTTTCTGACGGTGTCTTCCGGATTCCATCAGACTCCAGTCGCGTCAATGCCATGTTCTTCCTCCATCTGCCTGAATGCAATTCCGGAAAATGGTGCGTCAGCGCGCCTGATCCGAGTTCATCTTCTGCATGGCCAGACGCAGCAGCTGGCGGATTTCAAAGGTGCCATCCTCATCGGAAACAGCCTTGCCGCAGGAATAATGGATCTCACGGTCCGGATTATTCCGGTTGTATTCCTTCACCTGCCGGTCAATCGCCTTCAGGATCACGTCCGCCTTACTGCCCGGACATTTGGGGAAAAACGCGATAAAGTTTCCTCCGCCATTATGTCCTACAAAGCCGTACAGGTTGCCGAAGCTTTTGATGATCTGTGCAAAGTCCTTCAGCACGGCATCCCCTGTCGTGCGGCCAAAGGCGCGGCTGATGTCACTGAGTGAATCCATTCTCAGCGACAGGCAGGAGAAATCCCGGTCCAGCAGTCTGTCCGCCTTTTCTCCGATATACACATCACACCGCTGCCGGTTCGGCAGGCCTACCGTCTTGTCCACATACAGGAAATAATCGATAAAGTCCAGTGCCCTTCCCAGCAGGATTGCGCCGGCTACACCAACCACGGTAAACAGCACCAGGGCAATAATCAGATAGAGATTCAGGTTCACTGTGGCAGCCACATTGATACTGCTGACCATGGTCAGATAATCGGCACTGAGATACCGGTTCAGTTCACGGCCGGTCTGTTCCACATACTGGTAATACCGGGTCACCAGATCTGTGCAGTCATCAATCTTCTGCTGGATTTCCTCTGTACTGGTGGTCTGCCGCTGCGCTGTCTCAAGTGCCGTATTGAACACGCCGAGCAGGTACTGCTTGTGTTCCCTGTCCAGCTCGTTCTGCCTTATGGCGATATTCAGGCTCACATATTCCTGAATGAGACCGTCGTATGTGGTTTCCTTGTCGTTGTACTCCTGATCGCGCTCAACGGTCTTGAGGATATACTCGCTGCCGGCACTGTCCGCACTGCTGGAACTGTGGTAATGATAGTCCATCATTTCCTTGTTGCGGTCACTGTAGGTGTCAATCAGGGTCTTGAGGTGTGTTGCCTGCTGGCGCTGATTGGCAACGGACAGCTGAAGATCCTCACATTCCTTCGTCAGGCGGTTCTTCAGAACCTCTATATCACTGCTTTCAGCATGATCGAGGATCATGGCATAGAGTGCCGGGATCTCATAGTTGCTCAGCAGTTTGTAGATATCATACAGGTCACTGTAGGTATAGCCTGTTTCGATGGACCTGAAATACGGTCTGGCTGCACGCTGGCTGAGCAGATAATCCAGCATGCCGGAGACCGCATCGTCAAGAATCTGCACGCTTTCGATAAAGTCATAATCGCCCTGCTGCAGAGCGGAAGCCGCATTGTTCTGCAGTTGTTCCTCCACATACTTTTCCGTGTAGAACTCGCAGTAGTTCTTGATGATCGCGTCCAGAACATTCCAGGCGTAGGTCTCGCTGGTTGTATTCCCGCCTACAAAGACCACACGGTAGGTATCCGGGGTATAGGTGGTCTCCTCGCCTTTTTCCAGCAGCACCTCACTCAGCTTCTGCTGGCTGTCCGGAATGATCTCCTCCACATAGCAGTTGGAGCGGATCGAGTCCACGTGTGCATCATACCCCAGTTCCTTCAGTGCCGCGTCAATCACCGTGGAAGAATAGATCTCCTCCACGTTAAGCGGGCTGCCGTCAGGCGTAAAGCCGTCTTTCGCCCCTGCATTCGTATAGCGGATGACCGCCGAGGCGACATAGCGCTGCTGCGATTTTCCATAGCGATAGATGGCCACGGAACCCACAAAGGCGAACAGCAGGATCAGAAGGCTGAATTGCCTTATATATCTCAGAATGCTGAATTGCTTCATACCATCTTATCTCTTTTGATCAGATTTCGTAAAAAGACTGCCACAAAAGCTGCGGCCAGCATAAGCAGCGTAATACCCAGGGATTCAAGAGGTGCAGTACGCTGCAAAAAGCGCTGGTGACCGTCCTGAAAGTTCAGATAATTCCGTGCCTTATAGCTCGCAAAGGAGCTGTCCACCGCGCGGATGTCGCCCGCCAGGTTCTCCAGGGTCTGCCCCATCTGCAAGATCATGGTGTCGGCCTTTTCCCTGTGCTCCTGACGTGGGTCATTCTCCTGCATTTTCCTGATCAGGTAACTTTTGTACTCGATCTCCTTGGTCCGTTCCGTTGCGCCCAGAAGCTGGGCATCGGCATGCAGAGCCAGGTTGTCCATCCCTGTCTTGGTGCGCGACATGTAGTACCGCATGGTCACATCCTCAGTCGGGATCATAACCACGGCGCTCATGGCGGTATCGTACATTCTGATGCCCTTGTTATCCTCATCATAGGCCGCCATCAGCTTATTGTACGTCAGGTTGTCCATCCGGATCTTGTAGTTCAGCATGGCGTTCAGACTTGTCTTGTCGTTGGCGATCCCGTTCTCAATGATATAGGAACGCAGCCTGGCCAGGTCATACTTGGAAAAATTGTCAATGCGCTGTTCCAGCTCGGAAAAGGTAATCCCGGTATCAGGATCCCGGTAGTTCTTGTTGCTTCTCCTGCACAGCTGCACATATTTCCGGAGCTGTTCACTTTTCAGCTCCAGAAGGTCTGCTGCCAGCAGGTATTCATCATTGAACCGCAGATCATTGATATCAAAATTCAGGATGGAATGGTTGACCCCATAATGCTCCACAAAGAATTCCCGGTACGCCTTGCACAGCAGAGACAGCATCGTCTCCGCGCTTCTTTTCTGGATTTTGTCACTGTTTGTAAACTCAATCACATAGGAAGTGCTTATGAAATTCTCGTTCCCGCTTACATTGCTGCTGTGGGTCGCCCTGACGCGGATACACTGGCCAAGCTCCTCAGGACTGATCACGCCCTGCAGTCCTGCATAGTCAATCAGTCTTTCCATGACTTCCGCGCTCTGGATCTCATAGATATTGAAGCGTGTCTGGCTGGGGGTCAGGCCTCTTGCCGCCTCCTCATAC
Organism: uncultured Eubacteriales bacterium; assembly: GCA_900321565.1. GTDB lineage: Bacteria > Bacillota > Clostridia > Christensenellales > Aristaeellaceae > UBA2943. The sequence goes on along the minus strand of ONWQ01000334.1, from coordinate 20,602 downwards.
TCCATGGAAACAACTGTGCTTGACGTGAGCAGGCTTCGTACATAATGGATTCCGCTCAGGGCCACACACAGCACAAGAAAGAGGATCAGCACCAGCTTCCTGTGCGTGAAAAAGAGCTCAGCACTCTTCTGCAGGCTGACCCAGCCCTTTCCCGGTCCGCCTGTTAAGGTCACATCCTTGGGATGCAGCCACTTTTTATGCCATTTCGTCTTCATGCGCCACCCTTCTGTTTCGGGTCTGGACCCATGGTGCACGCACAGGCCCCTGCAGGTCTGGCAGTCCTGTACTCATCAGCACCAGTTGATATCGATTACCATCAGCTCCGGCATATTGTTCACACGCGGAATGGGGCGGGAGTCGCCAAGTCCCCTGCTGATCAGGAGCGTCTGCTGCCGCTTCAGAGTGTATCTTCCGGCATAATAGGTGGGGAAAAGACCTTCCTCATCACTGATCAGTCCGCCGAAGTAGGGAATGTTCACAATACCACCATGGGTATGCCCTGCAACCCCGAGGTCAAAATCGTAATCGGACAGCTGTGAATCAAACAAAATGGGGATATGTGCCATCACGATGCAGTATGCTTTGGGATCGAAATCCATCTCTTCCATGGCTTTCCTGCCGCCGTACTCCTCGAACCCGTAGCTCGTGCCCTCCACACCGATCAGCTGCAGTGTGTCCATGCCGATGCTGATTTTCTCGCCGGCATTGCGCAGCCATTTCAGGCCTGCCTGCTCAAAACGCTCGGGCAGCTGACTGTCGCCGGAATGGTATATGCGCTGGTTCTCATGGTTTCCCATGATTCCATAGCACGGTGCAACCCCGGACAGTGCTTCGACCAGGTGCAGGGATGCCTCATAGTCATCCCTTGTCTGGATCACCATATCCCCGGCAAACAGAATGAGGTCAGGCTGCAAAGCACGGACGTCAGCAATCAGCGTTTCATTTTCTTTTCCGTATTCCCGGTTGTGTATGTCTGCAATGACCACCAGACGGATGTTCTGGCTCACCTTCTTGGAAGTCTCCTGATAAAACGTGATCTCATAATGCGTTTTCGTATATCCGTCGTATACGAAAATCAGTGCGCTGCACACCAGCAGTACACACACAAACGCCAGACAGATATGCAGCAGGGTTTTCAGCTTTCTGTTCTTTTTCACAGGAGGCCTTGTTTCTTCCATCGTCTCTTCTGCGGCATGTTCAGTCCCGGGACCGGGCATGTCCTTCGCATCGACTGGAATCTTCGTTCTCTTTTTCATCCCACTGTCACAGCTTTCGTTGAAAATGAATCGTTGTTCTGTTTTTCCGACCGTACCGGGAGGTCGCTCTCCCTGTCAGGCATACCTGCCTGTCGATCTCAGTGAATCCCCTTACCCTGTATCATGCACTGACTCAAAGATTTAGGTAAACGGTACCGGTCGCGCGAATGAATGATCTTAAATTATTTCATAACATTATATTTGCAAAATCGAACATATGTCAAGAGAAGCCTGCAGCTTCACAAAGTTCCGCGCTGACAGGCCTGTAGCCTGCTGTCACCTGCCTCATACGCAGATCCTCACCAGGCACTGTCGTAAAGCCCTGATCCATGAAGCAAAGCCGGTCCACCCCTCCGTTTGCCAGGTGAAAAGCAGAAAAAGGGACCCGGTACTTCGAGTCCCTCACACTTATGCAGTTCAAGCATTATCTGTCCATGACACAGGATGCTCCCCACTGAATGAAGCGCTTTTCCTGCCCGCATATTCGGTTCAGGATACAGCGCTTTCCCGTTCCATGAAAGTTCAGGGAACCAGAACGACTTTCACTGCATCATGCGTGCGTGCCGTCTGATACGCTTTCTCCCAGTCCGTGAGCGCAAACTTATGGGATACAACGCCTTCTGAAGTGAACTTTCTGCTGCGGAAGCCCTCAATGACGGGTTCGTAGCAGTCAGGGCTGAGCTGGGAACCGCGGATCGTAATCTCCTTGGCATCCCCGATGATGCTCCAGTCAATGGTGGAAGGTCCGCTCATGACTGAGAATTCCACGAACATTCCGCCCTTGCGCACCATGTCCAGTCCCTGCTGTACCGCAGCAGGATGCCCGGTGGCTTCGATATAGACATCACAGCCGATCTCTTCCGTCATGGCCAGGACTTTCCCGAGCGCATCTGTCTTGCCCGGGTTCAGGACCACGTCCGCACCGAATTTTTTAGCCAGGGCCAGGCGTTCATCCATCATGTCCAGAACGATCAGTTTTCTGCAGGGATAGAAGGCGCGGATCGCCTGCACCATGCCAAGGCCAAGCGTGCCGGCACCGGCGAGCACGACGGTATCCTCCGCACTGATCTGCGCCTGGCGCACACCGTGGAGTGAGCAGGCAAACGGCTCAATCAGCGCCGCTTCCTCCAGCGTAAAGCTGTCCGGCACATGATGGTTCACTGAGCCCTTGGGCAGTATGGCATACTCTGCCATACCACCGTTGAGATAGTTCTTGAAACCGTATACATTATGCGGTCCGCACAGCCAGGTCATGCCACGGCGGCAGTACCAGCACGAGCCGCAGGGCACAATCTGTTCCGAGATCACACGGTCGCCGACCCGGAAGCCGCCGGGCACTTCCCCTTCGATGGTCACCACGCGGCCAAAGAATTCATGCCCCGGAGTGAACGGCGGCTCAGCATACGCCGGCATGCCGTCCCCACCCCAGAAGCGGGCAACCCCGTCATAGGCCTTGATATCCCCCGCGCAGATGCCACAGGCCTCCACACGGATCAGCATTTCACCGTCGTGCAGGATCGGGACGGGTTTTTCCTCAAGACAGTACTGGTTCTTGCCGTAAGCAACAACGGCCTTCATGGTTGTACTCATGCTTCTTGCCACCCTGTGGTCTCATCTGTGGAAACTTCATGCTCTGGAAGCCGGAGTGATATACCCCAGCATCATTTCAATAATCTCGCGGTTGGTTTCCCGCATGCCTTCCCGGCCCAGCCGGCCCACTTCCTCCACATTGGCATCCACACCCTTGACGGTCAGCCCGTCGCCGGCATAGAACTGCTGGCCGTTCTTGTACATCTGATACCCGAAGATCCCCGCCTCCACAGCCTGGGAAATCTTGGCCGCGCAGGACGCCTTGGCGCCGTCACAGACCATGCCGGGCAGGATAGCCAGTGCATTGGCCACGGTATGTGCCACCGTTTTCACATCCTCACCCAGCAGGAACGCAATCCCGGCACCCGTGCCGATCCCGGCGCATACTGCACCGCAGAAAGCAGACAGTGTACCGATATAGGTTTTCTGCTGAATGGCAATGAGGTTGGCCAGGGCCAGGGCACGGTACATCTGTTCCTCCGGGGCACCGATGTTCCTGGCGTACACAACCACCGGGACCGAGACCGTGATTCCCTGATTGCCGGAGCCGGAATTGATGATGACCGGCAGTGAACAGCCGTGCATGCGCGCATCCGAGCCCGCTGCAGCCATGGCCCGGGCACGGATCTCCACCGGTGCTTCGTCCCCGCCATGGAAGCGAAGCAGCGTTTTCCCGATGTTCGCGCCATGGGGATTCGCGAGGCCTTCCTCGGCAATGGCCATGTTATAGGCCACCTGCCGGGAGAGCACTTCCCTTACATCCTCCACGTCCAGCGACTTTGCGAAATCATAGATGTCCGCCACATTGAGCAGTGTACGCTCCGGACTGATATCATGCCCCGCACATGCGGACGTGCTTTCCAGAATCGCAAGCCCGTCCCTTCTCAGCAGCGTGACATGCGTGTGTGTGTCCGTAATGCGCACATCAGCCGTATGCCCGCCGCCGGAAACCGTAATGAAGATCTCAAACACGCGGTCCGTGTCCAGGAACTCCACCTTCAGGTCGGCCGCAGCCAGATACCCACGGATGGCCGGATACTGCTCCGGCGTGATGTCCGCAATGACTTCCAGCTTCTTGGACGCGTTTCCTGCGACAATCCCGGCGGCCACCGCTGCTTCAAGCCCTTTCAGGCCGCCTGTATTGGGCACAACCACACTTTTCACATTCTTGATGATGCTGCCGCTGCAGCGGATGACCGCAGATTCAGGGGTACAGCCCAGAAGATCCCGGGCACTGGCCGCTGCGTATGCCACGGCAATGGGCTCCGTACACCCCATGGCCGGCACCAGTTCCTCCTGAAGGAGGGAGAGATAGGCCACATAGCGCGGGTCGTCTTTGCGCATAAGGTTCCTCCTTGTGCAGGTCTGTCAGTATTGGACTGCCCGCTTTTATGAAAAGACGGGGCAGGCTGCAAACAGCCTGCCTCAATCTGATTCGCCGTACTTACCAGGCATAGGCCTCGGGCGCTTCCCCGGTCTTCGGGAAGATGCTGTCCAGCTGTGCAAGCGCTTCCGGAGTCAGCTTGCACTCGAGTGCCTTGAGTGAGCTGGTCAGCTGACCGACCTCGCTGGCACCGACAATGGGGCAGGTCACGGCAGGCTGATGCAGCAGCCAGGCCAGCCCGACATTCTCCGGTGTGACGCCCAGGTCCTGACAGAATTCATGGTACTGACGCAGCAGAGCGAACAGGGCTGTATCCGCAGCGGAAAGACTGCCGGCTTCTGCCCTGGCGCAGAGCTTCTCATAGAATACACGGGTCAGGCGACCGCCTGCCAGAGGACTCCAGGTCATGATCCCGATGCCCTGCTTCCTGGCCGCGGGAAGCACTTCCTGCTCGGCCTGTCTGGTGAGCAGGTTATAGATATGCTCTTCCGCGGCAATCCCGAAGAAATGCCGCTGGTTTGCCCGTTCCTGGCCCATGGTGAACGCCCAGGCCGGGAAATTGCTGGTCCCGACATAGTCGATCAGGCCGTCCCTGTAGAGCTGTTCAAACACATCCCACATTTCCTCCCAGGAACAGTTGCGGTCAATATGATGCATGAAATACAGTTCCACATGATCCGTGCCCAGGCGTTCCATGGAAGCGCGCAGGTGACGGCGGACCTTGTATGCGGAAAGCCCGCCAGGACTGTTCGGTCCGTCATTCGGGTCATGCATTTCCTCATGCACCTTGGTTGTGAGCACCACTTTCTGCCGGCGTCCGCCGCCCTGGCGGAACCAGCGCCCGAGAATCTTTTCCGTGATGCCCTCATTATTCGTCGCCTTGCCGTAATTGTCTGCCGAGTCAAAGAAATTGATACCCAGGTCCAGCGCTTCATCCATGATGCGGAAGGATTCTTCCGCGCTCGCGCTGTTGCCGAAAGCCATGGTGCCGAGGCACAAACGGCTGACCATGAGTCCGGTTCTCCCAAGATGCGTATACTCCATATTCCAGTTCCCCCATCCAGTCATGATTTGTTTTTCCTGAGCCTATTATATGCCAGGGCACAGGAAATGAAAATGCAGGAATTTATCCATGCATGTAAGTACACTGTCGATTTGATCTTGATAACGTTCGGTAATCAGGGCCATGATGATCCCTCCAGTCATTGTTTTCTGGGATCATTATAGCAAATTCTGATGGACGATGTTATTCCGCGAACGAAAAATCTTCCAGTTTATCTGGATTAGGGGATAATAAAGAGTAAAATCATGGTACGGGAGTTCCCGGTCCGCCATGTACAAATGACAGAAAGGAATGAAAACCATTCATGAACAAGAAAGAGCGTGTCATAGCAGCCTTCAAGGGGCAGGAAACAGATCATGTACCGGTCAGCATGTGGCAGCATGTGCCACCGGAGTACTGGGGCAATGATGATAAGTTTGCCCAGGTACAGGCACAGTTCCTCCAGGACAGTGATGTGGACTTCCTGAAACTGTCCGGCGACAAGTATTTCGGCTGGCCTTCCCCCGTGCTCAAGGATATTGAGAAAGCCGAGGACCTCTTCCGCATCCAGCCCCTCGGCGCAAACCATCCCTATATCCGCGGGCAGATTGACCGCACCAGGAAGGTTGTGGCCGCACTGGGCGGCGCATGCCCTGCCATCTATCTGATCTTTGTGCCCCTGTCCTATATCCGCCTGACCATCGGGTACCCGATGATGATGAAACTGATCCGGGACAACCCGAGTGCCATGAAGTACGCCTGCAATGTGGTCGCTCAGGATGTGAAACTCTTGGTGCAGGGCATTATTCAGGAGTCCGGTGCGGACGGCATCTTCTACAGTGTCCAGAACGGTGAGGAAAACCGGTTCACCTATGACGAGTACCGTGACTGGGTCATGCCGAGCGACAAGACCGTGCTCGACTATGCCAACAGCCTGAGTGACATGAATGCCATCCATTTCTGTGCATGGGAAGAAATCCCGAACCGTCTGTCCGTCTGGGAAGACTATCATGCGCCGGTGGTCAGCTGGTCCAGGTATTTTGATATCATGGACATTCAGGAAGCCAGGAAGCATTTCGGCTGCACAGTCTGGGGCGGGTTTGACAACCGTCCGGGGACTTTCCTGTACACAGCGTCCAGGGAAGAGATTGAAAAGGAAACAGCCAGCCTGATTGCCCAGGGCGGCAAGCAGGGCTATATCCTTGGCTCTGACTGCAGTATTCACAATGAACTGCCCGTGGAACGCATCCGCTGGGTCGTCGATACTGCACGCCAGATCTGAACCATTCCGCAAAGGACCGAAGAATGATCCTGAAGCTCCGCATCCCCGGATGCGGGCTTTTTTTATGGGTATCTCTGCCCGGAGATTGCGCACTTTCCTGCCTTCTGACTCAGGAGTCGGGGCTGCACTCCCGGATGCCGCAGAACCGGCAGCGCCTGCATATGCGCTCCGGAAGCCTCATGCCTTTTCTGCAGAGAAAAAGCCCGGCGGGCTGAGCCTGCCGGGCTGAGAAAACGTACGAGGGATTATTCACCCGCATTGACCGTGACAAAACGGCCCTGACCATAGGGATTTTCATACCCTTCACCAACCACGCCATTCAGGGTGCCGGTGATGTAATCGATCAGTACCTGGTTGTCCAGTTTCACGGAGTTCTGAATCACTTCGGCGCCTCTGTACATGGTGTAACCGTCGCCATCATGCAGCAGCTGATAATCATTGCATGCGAGCTTGTAGTAAGCAGCGGGATCGATGGGCTCACCCTTCACGACAACATTGCGCACGCGGCGCTCCATCGTTTCGTCCACATGATCAAACATGCCTTCCACATCAGTCACACATGGGCTGGGGATGGTGGGGTCCACTTCATAGGTGAGACCCGCCACATGGTTGAACCCGCCGAACTCGCCGGGCATTGAATGTACGGACCATTCCAGAGCATCCAGTACCTGCTGGCCGGTCACACTGATCACTGTCAGGCTGTTGCCGAAGGGATGTACCTTCAGAATATCATTCAGGGTAATGTCACCCTTGGGAATCGACACGCGGATACCGCCGCCATTCACGAAAGCAATATCAGCCTCACCGGACTGATCCAGATATGCATCTGCACAAAGGTCGCCCAGGTTGGTCTCAGTATTGCGGATAATACGGACAGACTTGCCGTCGTCCGTCTTTGCTGTCGGATCATAAATGGTCAGATCCACCGTGGTGGTAGCAACGACTTCATTGAGTTTTTCGGACAGAACCGCAGATTCCGCGGTGACTGCTTCAGCGCCTGCATTCTGCAGATTCAGCAGTTCGGGAGCAGGAATATCCTGGTTCCAGGAATAGAGTTTGGAGGAGATTTCACCGGTCGTAGTAATGGTCAGTGCACCAATATGTGCAAGCTTGGTGCCGCAGGCAGAACGTACAACGTCCTCGCCATCCTTGTTCTTCATGATAACCTGTTCCGTGTCATGGGAATGGCCGTCGAGAAGTGCGTCAATACCATTGGTATGAGAGATCACATCGGCATAGGTCCACGGAATGCATTCTGCCTCATCACCCAGATGTGCGAGCACGATCACGTAAGCAGCACCTTCCGCACGCGCATCGTCTACAGCCTTCTGAACTGCTTCGTACAGCTGGTCACCGGTTTCATCCTGCAGGAAGCCATAGATGAATTCGCGGTTTTCATTCATGAAGTATGTCGGTGTAGAAGAACGGAGTGTTGTCGGTGTTGTAATACCAACGAATGCGATCTTTACGCCATCCACTTCCTTGATCAGATAAGGCGGGAAGATCATTTCGCCTTCCTTGTTGAAGTTACAGCTGATATACGGGAAGTTTGCCTTTTCCGTCAGCTCCAGGAAGCGGTCCATGCCATAGTCAAATTCATGGTTACCAGGAATCGCTACGTCGTAGCCTACCGTGTTCATGATGTTGATGATGGATTCGCCACGGGTCATTGTGCCAATGGGTTCACCCTGAATCGCATCGCCATCGTCCACAAGAAGCACGTTATACTTTTGTGAAAGTCCTTCCTTGACGGCATACAGGCCTGCATAGCCCCAGCCCTGGTCCACTCCGCAATGAACGTCACTGGTGAACAGAATGATCAGGTCCTTCTGCAAGCCAGGAGCAGCTTCTTCTGCAAACGCAGCAGTGCAGCCCAGCAGCAGCATCAGTGAGAGCAGCAAACATAAGATTTTTTTCATAGGTTTCACCCTCCTTTACCGTTCTGAATGAACGGTTATTCAACGTTCTTCCACCACCATGCATTTTAAAGAAAACCGCCGAATGATTCAAGTACTTTGTTAAATTTGTCCGCTGTCGCCTGCAAAACTTTCCTGGTCTGATCCATGACTCGCCCGCTGTCTCATAGATCACCACCATGCAAACAATCAATCACGCTCTATCCGACTCGGTTCACTCACAGTCCAATGCTTGAGTTTGGGACAATATCACTCGTGGATAACAAACAAGCAGTATCTTCTCCCTGCATGGGAAGGGCAATGTACGCTATGTTACGGATCGATCAGTATGTGCTGGCGTCATGAACAGTGATGCCGCTATAATCAGATAAAGAAGTAAGCAAATCGTGTATATACTCCAAACAATATTTTCATAATAAAGATGATAAGCGTGTGCATCCAGCACATACCGGCTGATCTGGCCAGAGTTTCCGCTCTCGCACTGACCCAGTTTGGATGCAGAAAGGCATCCCTGCTGGCGCTTCCGTACACGTTCGAAAGCATCGCCCCATTTACCGCATTCTGCACATCCGGCTGGGATCAGGAGTTTCTGGAGGAACCTGTGCAGATCGGCCTGCCCATCCGGGGCCTGTGTTATGCGGAAGAGGGATTCCGTCACTTCTTCTTAACAAACCTGTGAAAAGCATTGAAGATATCAAAGGGAAAAAAATCCGTATTTCTTCCGATCCCCTGATGATCGGCATGGTATACCATCCTGCGAGGCCAGCGCGACAGATCCGGCATATCATGAGGATCCTGTCCAGGAACAGACATCATCACAAGAGGCTGTCTCGCAGCAGCCTCTTTTTTCATGCATCCGGCAGTCCCTGACGGACCACGGTAACGTCCCCTTTGGCCGGTCCATTCCACGATCATGTGAGGCACCCCATTGAGACAGGATCGCCTGCGGATCAGAATCATCTTTCCGGAAGAAAGTAGTTGACAAAGTTTCCCGGCTTATGTATACTCTGGTTACTGAAACGTTTAAGTTGCATGGGGGCATACAGTTTGAAAAGAGTAAGCATCAAGGATGTGGCAAAGGAAGCGGGCGTATCTGCCTCTACAGTCAGTTATGTCCTCAACAGTACCCCCACAGAAAGCATCAGCCCGGAGACAGCCAGAAGAGTGATGGATGCCGTAAAAAAGCTGGGATATATCCCCAATCTCAATGCACGCAGTCTCTCCAGCCGCCGCAGCAACATGATCGGTGTGCTCATCCCGCAGACCGAGCCCGGCAAGGAGCTCATGTTTTCCAACCCCTTCTACGGCGAACTGCTCTCCTCCATTGAATACACGGCACGGCAGCACGGGTACCATCTGCTCCTGTCCGGCACCAAGGAGGACCAGGATTACCTGAGCATTGCCCAGAACCGGGGTGTGGACGGCATCATCATTGTAGGCACATATCCCGGCGAGAACCTGAACGCCCTGAAACAGCTGGGCGTGCCCATTGTCCTCGTTGACAGTTATGTGAAGGATGAGGCCTTCCATACCATTGGCATTGAGGACCGGGAAGGTGCGCGTATGGCCACCCGGTACCTGATCGAAAAGGGACACAGACAGATCGCGTTTGTCAGTGGATCGATCCGGGAAAACGGCGTCAATATCAAGAGATACCAGGGCTACTGTGATGCCATGCAGTCCGCCGGACTGAGCGTGGATGAGCAATCCATCTATTCCGGTACCGTGGATTATGATTACGGGATCACCGCAGCAAAGGAGTATGTGGCACGCGGGAAAAAGCAGACGGCCGCCTTTGTCTCCGCGGATGTGATCTCCATGGGACTGATCAAGGGACTTCAGCAGAACCATGTGCGCGTCCCGGAGGATCTGTCCATTGTCAGTTTTGATGACGTGTATCTTGCCAGGATGGCCAATCCGGCCCTGACCACGGTGCACCAGGATATCGGTGAAAAAGGAAAGCAGGCAGTCCAGCTGATCCTGGACGCCGCCGGGTTCAAGGAACACCGTCATACAGAATGTATCCTGCCCCTGAGTCTTGTGGAGCGGGAGTCCGTACGCGAATGGAGGAATCAGCCATGACAACGCCTCCTCTTCCCGGACTGATCCAGGTCAATGCGACGACCTGGTGTCAGGTCCATGATCAGTTCCATGTGCTTTATCAGACCGGGAAGACACTGGAGATCACAGCGGTCCAGGGTGAACCGCCGCCCGGTGTACCGACCGGAAAAGCTGTCATATCATTGCCGGAGGGCTATACACTGACCCTGACCGGCAATAAAAAATCCTGTTTACTGAAACGTTTAAGTATTGATCATGAAAGCCTTCCGGTCCTCTCCCTGGATGATTGGGAAACAGAAACGGACGCGGACGGACACATCTGTCTTATCCGTCAGAAAGGGCAGCTGAATGCGTGTCATGTCTGGGGCACCGGAGAGAGGTACCACGCCGTCGACCTGCGGCAGAGTTTCTCCACCGGCACGGTCACGGAGAAGTTCACCTGTCAGGGGACTCAGACCTATCTGCCCGTTCCCTTTTTCATGACAGAACAGCACATCGGCTGTTTTGTGGACAGTGCGATTCCTGTGGCACTGGATTTCCGGGACGGATTCTGCGCGCAGGCCCGGGTCTGTGACCGGACGCTTCTGCATGAGGTCCTGCTTTTCGGATCCCCGCGCTCGATCCTCCGGCAGTTCATACAGCTGACCGGACAGCCGGTGCTCCCACCGGAATGGGCGTTCGGGGTGTGGATCAGCGCCAATGGCTGGAACAGCGATACGGAAGTGGACGCCCAGCTGAAGGCACTGAAAGAATACGGATATCCCGCAGACGTGATGGTGCTGGAAGCCTGGAGCGATGAGCGCACATTTTACCTGTGGAATGACACTGAACACTGGAAGGATCCCCGGGCCACCGTGCGGCGTATCCGGGATGCCGGACTGCATCTGATCCTGTGGCAGATCCCGGTCATCAAACAGGAGCATGACGGGCAGCCCGGGGCACAGCTGCTGGCAGATGAAAAAGAAGCGATTGAGCGCCGGCTGTGTATTTTCCGGGCAGATGGCGTACCCTACCGCATTCCGGAGGGTGCATGGTTCAGCGGCAGTCTTCTGCCGGACTTCACGAACCCGGAAACCGTGCGCTGGTGGTTTGACAGGCGACAGTACCTGCTGGATATGGGGGTTGAGGGCTTTAAGACGGACGGCGGTGAGTTCCTGCTGAACGATACAGTGCTTCTGCACGACGGCAGTCATGGGCTTCAGGCGCATAACCGCTACCCTGGCCAGTACATCGATGCATACCGGCATTTTATGCAAAGAAACGGTGTGCAGGGCATTACATTCAGCCGGGCCGATTCCACAGGCGCACATACACGGCCACTCCACTGGGCCGGGGATCAGCTGTCCACATGGAGTGAGCTTCAGGCGCAGCTCCGGGCAGGACTGAGCGCGGGCCTGAGCGGCATCCTCTTCTGGGGCTTTGATATCGGTGGGTTTGCGGGTGAACTGCCGGATGCGGAACTGTATCTGCGGGCCACGGCACTGGGATGCTTCTCGCCGGTCATGCAATGGCATGCCGAGCCCCGGAGCGGGCAGTTCTATGCCACGCATGCGGATGGCTTCGTGAACGACCGCAGTCCATGGAACCTGGCAGACAAGCTGCAGGACCCGGAGCTGCTCGAGATCAGTTGCCGGTTTGCAAGGCTCCGGAGCAAGCTGAAACCTTACCTGGTCCGGGAAGCCGCTTTCTGTGTGGAAAGCGGGCGTCCCCTCATGGCGCATCTGTGCCTGGAGTTTCCGGAGGATGAAACCGCCTGTGCCTGCGGGGATGAGTATATGCTGGGACGGGAACTGCTGGTCGCGCCCATTGTGGAACCCGATGTGCGCAGGCGTCCCGTATGGCTGCCCCGGGGCACATGGAAACACTATTTCACACAGGAAACATACACGGGCGGACAGACCGTGGTACTGGACTGCCCGCTGGATCAGATGATCGTGCTGGAAAGGATGACTCAAAGTGAAGATGGATATCCACGCCTGGCAGATTGAAACAGACAGCCCGGTCACCGGGTTTACAGAGAGTATTTTCTCTGTCGGGAACGGATATCTCGGCATCCGCGGTTATGATCTGCAGACGCCCAAGACGGGCATGGACCAGCATGCGATCTTCCGGGCGGGCTTCTTTGAACCGGTCAGGCCCGGGATCACGGACATGGTCCAGCTGCCGGATGTGCTGGGCCTGACCGTGGAAGGCTGTGCGCCCGGGAGCATGCACCAGACCCTGGACCTGCAGCACGGCATTTTCACCCAGACATGGCATGACTGCGGACTGAGCGTTTCTGCGGAGCGCATGGCGAGTATGGCGGACCCGCAGCTTCTTTGCGTCCGCATGACAATCTGTTCCGCTTCCACTCAGACGGTCACGGTGCACGCGCGTATGGATGACCGGGTGGCCAATCTGCCGGTCCATGACGATCAGATGGTGGACGAAACAGAAACCGTCCGGCTGCTGGAAACGCTGGAGCAGACGGATCACCATCTGGAAATGCAGGCAGTGCATTCGAAGAGAACGCTCTGTTTTCTTCAGCAGGTGCTGGTCGGCGGACAGGCAGCTTCAGGGAGTACGCTGCGTCTTTCCCTGCAACCCGGCTGCCCGGTGCGGATTGAAAAGCGGGTGCGCGTGCTGCTGGATGAGGAACCAGCCAGGCCGGAGACGCAGGATCCCTGGCAGGCGCACTGCATGGCATGGGAAGCGCTCTGGCGGGACTGCGATATTGTGCTGGACGCGGATGCGGACATCCAGGGCGCACTGCGCTGGAACATCTTTCAGATGCTCTGCAGCAATGCATGGGATGACCCGCACATTTCCATCGGTGCACGCGGGCTGACCCATGGCCGCTATAAGGGGAATGCGTTCTGGGACACGGATATCTTTCTTCTGCCCTTCTTCTGCTGGCAAAGGCCGGAAGCGGCACGGAACCTGATGCTGTACAGGGTGCTGCATCTGCCCCAGGCCAGAGAACTGGCACGCAGACAGAACCTGTCAGGTGCGCGCTTCCCCTGGATGTGTGCCTCGGACGGGACCGAACAGTGCGAGAGCTGGGACATCGGGCTGTGTGAAGTGCATATCACCGCCGATGTGGCGTATGCGCTCAGCCGGATGCTGGACATTACCGGTACGGAAATGACCGGCGATATGCGGATGCTGTTCCTGGAAACCGCGCGCTACTGGGAAAGCAGGCTCACCTGGGAGGAAGGCAGGCAGCAGTATTCTTCCTTCTTTGTCAAGGGCCCCGACGAATACTGCGGGGCTGCTGTCAATAACACCTATACCAATTATATGGCAAGACATAATGTGGAGCTGGCGCTTGCGCATGCATCCGACTTCATGGACGCAAAAGAACAGAAGCGGCTGCGCTTTCTTGCAGAGCATATCACGATCCTCTATGACCCGGAGCGCTGTCTGTACAGGCAGGACGAACTGTTCGAGCGACTGGAGCCGCTTCCCCAGACGCGCAGTGCGGGTGAACCCCTGTACCGCAGCATCTGCTTTGACCGGATGCAGCGATACCGGGCACTGAAGCAGGCTGACCTGGTCCAGCTGATGGTCCTGTTCCCGGACAAGTTCACGGAGAAAGAAAAGCGTGCGGTCTGGGAAACCTATGAACCCCTGACCGTGCATGACAGCAGTCTGAGCTTTGGTATGCATGCGCTGCTGGCATTCCAGCTGGGTCTGCAGACCGAGGCATGGGCATACTTCAGACGTGCGCTCCTGTTCGATCTGCATGACGAGCTCAGGAATACGGGCCGGGAAGGCGTGCATATGGCAGCCCTGGGTGCGGCCTGGCAGGCACTGGTCTATGGGGCGCTGGGCGTATGGACCCGGGAGGATCGGCTCTGTATCAAGCCCAATCTTCCGCCGCAGATCCGTTCCGTCTCGCTTCCGCTCCGGTTCCGGGGCGAACGCTACCGGCTGACCGCGGACCACCAGGGCGCGGGACTGGTGAAGGAGGCATAACATCATGTATATACCCAATACACCCGGGAAAAGAAGAGCGATCATCGTTCTGCTTCTTCCGTCCCTGATCGGTGTGGTCGCCTTCTGTCTGCTGCCCATTCTGGCCTCCGGTGTATTCAGTGTCATGGATTACGACCTGTTGATGCCCATGAGCAGTATGCAGTTCGTTGGCCTGCATAATTTCACCCGGATTCTGTCCGGCAGTGAATTTCCCAAGGTAATGGGGCATACCCTCACCTACCTGATCCTTTACCTGCCCCTGATTCTTCTGACCAGTGTGGGGCAGGCCCTGATCCTGAACAGGGATTTCCGGGGGCACGGCTTTTTCCGGACTGTGTGCTACACGCCCGTGATTACATCCTGGGTAGCAGCCGCTGTGGTCTGGCAATGGGTCCTCAGCGGAAAATACGGGCTCCTGAACCAGATGCTGGCACTGCTTGGTATCACAGGGCCATCCTGGCTGAACAGTAAGGAATGGGCCATGCCCGGCATTGTGCTGGCCGCGGTATGGAAGGACACGGGGTATTACGCGCTGATGGTGCTCGCAGCACTCAAGTCTATTGATTCCACATGCTATGAAGCTGCAGATATAGACGGTGCAGGCGAGTTCAAAAAGCTTGTCAGGATCACACTGCCCCTGATTTCCCCTACCCTGTTTCTGCTGATCGTCATCAATGTCATCTATGGTCTTCAGGTCTTCGATTCTGTCCTGATCATGACCAATGGCGGGCCCGGTGGTGCCACCACCGTATTCCTTGAGCGGATCTACAAGTATGCGTTCAAGCAGTACAAGATGGGCCTGGCCAGTGCCTACTCCTGGATTCTGTTCGCACTGATTCTGGTGTTTACGGCCATCCAGTTCAGGCTTCAGGGAAAGTGGGTGAACTATGATGCATGAAACGCCTTCTGCCCGGAAGCTGTTCCGTGGCATGCTGTTCTATCTGATGCTGCTCGGCATCATTCTCCTCACCATACTCCCCTTTCTTTGGATGATTTCATCCTCATTCAAGAGCGCAGAGGCAATCCGTACAATCCCCATACGCTGGATACCGGAGCACCCGTCACTGGAGGGCTATGAACGGGTATTCCATATGCAGGGGTTCTCCTTCGCCCGCTCCAGTATGAACAGTCTGGTTCTGGCGATCGTCTGTACGATTGTGGCCGTCGGTTCCGCAAGCATGGCAGCCTTCGTCTTTGCCAAGCTTCCGTTCCGTGGCAGCAACCGGCTGTTTGGCGTATACCTGGCCACCATGATGATCCCGGGCACCGTAACCATGGTACCCAATTACATTATCCTGCGCACACTGGGACTTCTGGATACCTATACCGGACTGGTCCTGCCATCCCTGGCCAATGCCTTCGGTGTCTTTCTGATGCGGCAGAGCATGATGAGCGTCAGTGATGCCTATATGGAATCGGCCTACCTGGATGGTGCATCCCTGTACCGCATTTTCTTCCAGATCATGCTGCCCATGGTCAGACCTACCCTGTCCACCATGATCCTCCTGTCCTTCATGGGCAGCTGGAACAGCTATCTGTGGCCTCTGATTGTGCTGACTTCCACCAGCAAGCAGACACTGCAGGTGGTGCTGGGGAATATGAACGGCATGTATAAGAATAACGAGCATGTGCTGATGGCCGGTGCCTTACTGACCATCCTTCCCATTCTGGTCGTATACCTGATCTCTCAGAGATATGTGGATCAGGGCATCAGCCTGGGTGGACTCAAGTGATCCATACAGGCAGGCAAAAGGAATGTAGACGCTGCGTGCGTTTGCAAATATTGAAGGAGGCTTTCCCCATGAAACGAATCACTGCACTGTTTCTTACACTTGCCCTGGTGTTGACTCTGACTGTCTCCGCCATGGCAGAGCCTGTCACCATCACGTATGCGCACTTTTCAGGTGCCGGTGCACAGGAAGAGACCCTCAGGAAGATGATTGCCGTCTTTGAAGAGAAGAACCCGGATATCAAGGTTGACGTACAGATTACCGGGTATGATGATTACTTCACCAAGCTTGCCACCACAGTCGGCGGCGGCAATGCACCGGACGTATTTGAAATGAACATGGAAAACTACCTGGCTTACATGCTGCGCGGTGCCTGTGCAGACCTGACGGGTATGGTAAACACGGAGAACTATTCCGCCGGCACACTGGAAGCGGTCAGCTCTGCCGGTAAGCTGTATGCCGTACCCATGAGTTTCTCTACCTGTGTCCTGATTTATAACAAGGCACTGTTTGATCAGGCCGGGATCGCGTATCCCACCGATGAGTGGACCTGGGCAGACGTTCAGACCGCTGCGGAAGCCATCCGGGCACTGGGCGATGATATCTGGGGATTCTATCAGCCCATCAGCTACAATGAGTTCTACAAATCCGTCAAGGGCAACGGCGGCAGTCTGCTGAACGAGGATTACACGGCATTCACTGCCAACAGTCCTGAAAATGTTGAGGTTCTGGATGCCATGATCCGGCGCGTCCGCGGTGAAAACCATGTGCAGCCCACAGCGGAAGATATGGCCGGCCGGGGTGACTGGGATCTGTTCACTGAAGGCAAGCTGGGCATGATCATCACCGGCATCTGGGCTTTCCCCACATTCACGGAAAAGTGCGGCTTTGACTGGGATATCGTAGTCGAACCCGGGTATAAGACCAAGTCCACCTTCTTCTTTGCCAATGTCAACTGTGTATCCCCTTCCAGTGACAAGAAGGAAGCGGCCGCAAAATTCATTGATGCTATGGGTTCAGATCCGGACATCGTGCAGCTGCGTCTGGAAGCCAGCTGGGAACTGCCGACCATTGCTGATCAGGATAAGCTCACGCAGTACCTGGAAGTAACGCCGCCCGCAAACCGTGCAGCCGTATTTGACAGCATGGATTATGCCGTAGCACCTCCGGCGCTGAAGGAATCCGGTGCCGCCAGTGAAATCATCGGAAATGTGCTGAGCACACTGGAAATGAACGAAATGACCGCACAGGAAGCGCTGGACGACATTCAGTCCCAGCTCGAAGATGCCGGTCTGCTGTAATACTCCGGCCACGCGTGGACACCATACAGGCAGTTGAGAAAAGGATCAGCTGCTTCCCGTCAGGTGCCCGGTGAAATGAAACCAGGACGGAAACAAGAAATCTCTGGTAACGACAAGGGTTGCCAGAGATTTTCTTGTGGAAAGCACATCTTTCACGGTCAGACAGACACACCAATAGGGTGTTTCATGTACAGAAGCATGCCAGTCGGTAATCCCATATGCTGTGAAATCCTGGCATGACCAGACACAGCCAGTGCCCTGGATTTTCAGGAACAGTGTCATGGCAAATCGGGGGCATCCATGAATGCAGATGGTCAGATGAATCACGGTATTTGTTTCCTGGCAGTCCGTGGTATAATCATACAGTATATACTTTCATGTGTGTATAAGCAGCAAAAATGAGTTAAGGGGATCATCGTGAGAAGCTTTACTGGTTTGACTGGGACACGCTTCGGAAAACGAACAGTTCTGTATGGAACCGATGATCCTGTTCAACCGTCAGGTCAGCATTTCGCAGATACCAGCCTGTCGGAATCTGTTCGAAATAAAGGAGAATGTATGCCGGCATGCGCATGATAAAGACAGAACACTTTTCCAGGATCTCCGCAGGCAATTAAGTACAGGCCTCACGAACCCGGTCCCAGAATCATACGTATCCTTCCCCTCAGGCTTTGAACTCTCTGATCGACTCAAACAGCAGTGTCAGCCTGTCAACTTCTTTCTCAGTGTGGAAATGCCCTGCATACCAGTGTTTATAACTCAGCCGGTCCTCAATGCGGTCCAGCCATGTTTCCGTGCTCTTGTCCACCTGGCTCTGATCAATCTGGGGAAGAAATACCTCTACCGGCTCGTACTTCAGAGGCGTGGTGTGAGAAAGAACCACATCCACTTTCCATTCTCGGCAGTCCAGGACATTTTCAATTCTTTTTTTCATTTCAGGAGACGGCTGTTCATCAGGCCACCAATGCCAGCCGCATGCAAGACGGTAGAACTTATCTACGCTGTAAGCTCCACCAATGACAATGGTCTGATGTCCGTCCAGGTCATATACCTCGCCGTCCACAGCAAAGAGCAGGTTCGGGTAGGTATCCTCGGCATACACCACGCCACCATGCCACTGACTCAGATGATACGACGGGATCTTACCAGGCCGCATTTCATGGTTCCCATGAATAGAGAAGATCGTGATCGGCATTTCACTCATCCGCTGCTTAACACGCCCATCCCGCTCCCCGCCATAATAGTTGAATCCGGCATCACCGAGAATAATCATCATGTCGTCCCGAGACGGCTGAAACTGTTCACAGAAACGCTCAATCCTGGAAAAATCACCATGGGTATCGCCTGTAATATAAATCATATGTCCTCCGTGGCATATTCTGCTATGCCCTGTTTTCTCAGTCCCCGCCTGCAGTTCTGTCAGTTTCCGTCTTTTTCTCCGGTTCCGCAGTGAAGCACACCCGATGCTCCGTCTCCGTTCCGTCTGTAAACCAGACCCGCCACAGGCTTCCCGGAAAATTCCGCGCCATGCGCCGGTCGGTGATCCTGATTTCTTCAGCGTGGATCATCATGCCCACACTGGCCCGGATCCGCCATCCGCCGCTGATCACTTCCTGCTCCCGGACCCCGGGGCAGTTTCTCAGCAGGAAGACCCAGGTCACAGGCGCAGGGTGCTGCAAAGAAATCCTGTCCTCGATCACGCACCGGCCTTCCTCTGTCAGGCGGAAAGTTCTCAGCATCCTCTCCGCGCCTGCCTCCGCGGGATACGCACCGGCAATATCGCAGGCCAGCCCGTCCGGAAGCACCTGTGTGTCCTTCGCGGCATATTCGCGTCCTGCCCGCTGCTCCACATCCCCGATCATCGGTACATTATGATACATGGACCGGGTGTTCCACAGTGTATACCGCTGGTCCGAAAAAGTCCTGCGGGTATACACCATGTTTCCGGCATCCACAATCACCGGTTCTCCCCGGTCATACAGCATGAACGCCCCCACATCATTGTGGTTGTGACTGTCCCCGTTCATGCCGCCCTTACAGACCAGCGTGGCTTCCCCCCGACGGATCACCCGCATCTGAAGGCTTTCCAGATAGAGATCCCGGGGCAGCTCCGGCTTTCCGGCCTCCGCCGGCACATGGAACAGCATATTCATCAGCCGCCACATCTGCGGTGTGTCTGCCAGCATTTTTTCCACCGTTCCCGGAAAACTGGCGCCCATAGCCTGAAGGGCAGCATCGCCCATACGTTCCCCTGCAAACTGCAGCCTTTCTCCGTACATATCCGGCGCAGCGTCACAGTCCGCGAAGTTGACAAACCACTTTCCGCCGATCCACGCGTTCAGCGGATAGCGCATGATTGCACGAATTTTAGGCTGATCCCAGAAGAGCATCCGCCCGTCCGTTACCTTTTCCAGTATATCCAGCCCGTCCAGGAGTGCGCCCCCGGCCATGCCCCAGTAAGCCGCTCCCTCGTCGCATCCGCCGTCCTCCGGCATCACATCGATATAACGGTCCAGCATCAGGCAGCTCCGGGTCAGGATGTCCGCCCTTCTCCCCGGGTCTTCCACCCATTCCGCAGCCGTCAGCATCACATTGGAGACGATCCAAGGCGTCCAGTTGTTGATATCCTTCCGCACTACTCCCATCCACCAGAAATCACTCCGGCACTCAAATGGCTGCAGGATCCGCTCTTCAATCTCCTTGCGGATCCTCCTGCGGATCAGTGGTGACACCTGATCCAGCTGTCTGCCCATGATTTCGCAGATCAGGCTCAGAATCATGGCAGTCTGCCCCGCAAACAGATCCAGCACAGGGTTTTCCGGATCCGGCAGTACGGCTCCCCGGTTCACTTCTCCGTCCACGTTATGCGCGCTCAGCACCCAGGATGTCTCCTCACAGATCAGCCACAGTCCGTCCACAATCTCGTCCAGATCCGAATCTTCGGCCACGCCCCGCACACACCGGTCCAGCACTGCCAGCACCAGCTTCCGCCGCCGGGTAAAATAGGGATCCTCCCATGCGGTCCGGCTGTTGCTCCGGGTGAATGCCAGGAACTGGCTCGCCTTCAGCAGCGGATATTCCAT
>ONWQ01000333.1 GCA_900321565.1 uncultured Eubacteriales bacterium | reverse complement strand
GGGAGGATAGGACGCTGCCGGATTCCAAGAAGCCGTTTGGCTTCTTTTTTTGTGCTGAAGTGGCATAGCAGAAGATATTTTTCTCCTTTCTTACTTAGAAAAGTAAGAATTTTTTAGTACTTGTGGAATCAAGTAAACTGGTATAAAATCGTATAAAAGTCTGGCGCATGCATGGTAGACATTGTATAAAATTATATCATAGTACAATAAGAACAACGGAAGGAAAAAGTAAAATGAAAAAGCTACTGGCATCAATCCTGATTTTATCATTGATTGTATTGTTTGTTTCAGTGAACGGTTATGCGGATTCGCTGTACATTATTCCTGACAGCAATGTGCGTTTGCTGACGTATGATGAAGTATGGGAATATCAATATGATACTCTGCTTTATGCATTCAATGAGATTTACGCCAGACATGGTTATAAGTTTGAGACAGGCAGCCGGTGCTATATGTGGTTTTCTCAAATGCCTTGGTATACGCCTAACCAGAGCGAGTCTTCCACAAATCATCATGAGACATACGCTCAATGCTCGGAAATTGAAAATGCAAATCGTGATTTGATTGTTTCTGTCCGTGAAGAAATGCGTATGTTAGGAACAACCAATCCATACGGTAAGGGGATGCCGACGCCGCCCTCGCCAAATGTTGATAAGCCGCGTGGTTTCAGTTATGTCAGTTTGAAATCAGGCCAGAAGCTGGATGTTTATTCTGCGCCTTCCTATGCAGCCTACCGTGCAAATAATGGAAAGGCAAAATGTTCTACAAATGGTGCAGTGTATGCACTGGGTTGGGATAATGGCTGGATGCTCATGCTTTACGAAGCAAATTATGCCGGCCAGTATCGTGTAGGGTATATTAACGGATCAGAAATACGAGGCCAGCTTCCGTACCTGGACATGCTTTCATGGGACCAGACCAGTTGCCAGGTTTTGAGAGCGACCAGTCTCACTGACGATCCGGCTCTGACAGGAAATGCCATGACATGGCTGAACGAAGGAACACAGGTGACATACCTTACTACCATGTATAATTCAGCAGCATGGGATTATATCGAATGTACAATTCAGGGACAGAGAGCCAGAGGATTTGTCCCGCATGGAACACTTTCAATCGCCATGACAGAAGATAAGTGAAGAATCTGAAAACGCTTAGTTCTGCGGCAGCCTGACAGCTGCCACTTTTTTGGTCCAGAGCGATGCAGTTTTTCTTTCCCAATGAAAAAGCCATATACGAAACAGTAGAGTGTTCGTATATGGCAGAGATATGGAGATGAGGAGAGTCGAACTCCTGTCCGAAAGCCTATCCGCAAGACTTTCTCCGAGCGCAGTCTATAATTTGACATTCCCTCCACTGTACGCCTATAGACAGGCTTACAATTTCAGTAGCTTCATAATACAGTTATACCTCAAAGCTTTGGTATATCCGTTCCCCACTTAAATGACGCCAGTTACCGGGCAAGTGGGCAGCCCGGGCTGACGTGCTGCATTAAGCAGCAGCCAATTCGTAAGAATTGTCAGTTCATTTTTATTTCCCGGGTGGTATGCGGTCCGGGGCCGCAGCTCGCTTATCTTGTTTCAAAACCCCCGTCGAAACCGGATCATCCCCATGTTACGTCTTTTGACGATTGCGCAAGGCCCGCTGGATTTCCCGATCTGCGTCACGCTTGGCG
This sequence comes from uncultured Eubacteriales bacterium, assembly GCA_900321565.1. Taxonomy (GTDB): domain Bacteria; phylum Bacillota; class Clostridia; order Christensenellales; family Aristaeellaceae; genus UBA2943. The sequence continues at coordinate 7,876 of ONWQ01000333.1, read as the reverse complement.
ATGGAATCACGTTTGTCATGTGCCTGCTTGCCCTTGCAAAGACCCAGCTGAAGTTTCATCCGCCCGTCTTTCAGATATATCTCCAATGGGATCAGCGTATATCCCTGACGCGCGATCAAACTGTCCAGCTTTCGGATTTCGCTCTTATGCAACAAAAGTCGTTTGGGTCTTAAAGGATCCCGATTGAACACACTTCCATGTTCATATGGACTGATGTGCATACCCTCCACAAAAACCTCTTTGTTTCGGATCTGTGCCCAGCTTTCCTTGAGACTGACTTTTCCGGCACGCATGGACTTGACTTCAGTACCAAACAACTCGATACCACATTCATAACGTTCTTCCACAAAGTAATCGTGGAAAGCTTTCCGGTTCTGTGCCACAGTTTTTATCCCTTTCTGATGCGGCAACTGACTTCACCTTCCTCCGAATACTTTCCAAAGAAGTATAGCATAAAAGCCCTGAATTGCAAAGGCTGTGGTCCTGTGTTATTATTTCGCTGAAGGAGGGAATGAACGATGCACAGTCTTCAGCAAATGGCTTCAGACGCTAGACAGGCAGCCTTGAATCTGGCTGTTACGGACATTGAGACCAGGAATGCGGCACTGCTTCGTATAACAGAGTCCCTTTATGATCATCGTGAAGAGATTTTTATGGCAAATCACCTGGACCTTCAACAGGCGGAAGAAGAAAAGCTTGCAGCACCAATGAAACTCAGGCTTGCTTTTCACGATAAGAAACTAAGCCAGGTTATCCGCGGCATTCAGGAGCTTATCACAATGCCTGATCCGCTCGGCATGACTACCCTTTCAAGAGAGCTGGCGAATGGGCTGAACTTATACAGAGTCACCTGCCCGATCGGAGTGATTGGTGTCGTCTTTGAGAGCAGGCCTGATGCTCTTGTTCAGATCTCCGGACTGGCGTTGAAAAGCGGGAATGCAGTGATTCTTAAGGGTGGACGTGAAGCTTTGAGAACAAACACGGCATTATGCAATGCAATTCATGAAGCCGGAGTAAGTGCAGGCATCCATCCGCAGTTTATTCAGTTGCTGACAAGTCGTGAAGAAGTTGCCGATATGCTTAAACAGGACAGTCTGATCGATCTGATTATCCCCAGAGGATCAAATGCATTTGTAAGATATATTAAGGAAAACAGCCTGATACCTGTTCTTGGACACGCGGACGGAATTTGTCATGTGTATGTCGATGAGGATGCAGATACTGAAATGGCGATGAATATCTGCATGGACAGTAAAATGCAGAATGTATCAGTCTGTAATGCAATGGAAACATTGCTGGTCCATGAGCGCGTTGCAGCACAGTTTCTTCCGGAAATGGCAAGACGGTTCAATGCACGGGGAGTCAGGCTGTTGGGAGACCATGAGACAGTGCAGTTGATTCATTGTGAGGAAGCTACGGAAAAGGATTGGATGACTGAGTATCTTGATGCTACACTTTCCATCAGGATTGTTCCGTCCATTGAAGAGGCAATCCGACATATCAACCATTATGGAAGCCATCATACAGATTGTATTGTGACTGAAAATCAGGTGCATGCTGCGCTGTTCCTCCAGGCAGTTGATTCTGCCGGCGTGTATCATAATTGTTCTACTCGCTTTGCTGACGGGTATGTGTATGGTTTTGGTGCAGAGGTTGGGATTGCAACAGGAAAGATCCATGCACGCGGGCCGATGGGAATGGAAGGGCTGACCAGCTATAAATATAAACTTCTGGGACATGGTCAGACCATGGATCAGGTTGTACGCGGGCAGATTACTTATACACACCGGGAGCTGCATGACATCTGCCCGGAGTAAGAAAGAGGTACGGGATTGAAGGGTAAAGTTCAGGGATTTGCATTGTTTGACTTTGATGGTACATTAAGCCCCGGCGATTCTATTGTTCCGTATCTTCAGTTGTGTATTCAGTCAGGGGTTGCACCTGCCAGACAATGGATTCATGCCTTTCTCGGATATTGTGCCCAGCGGGTGAACCCTAAGCGTACAGCTCTTTCGAAAGAGCAAACGCTCTCCTTCATTCGTGGGAAGAGTATGGAACTGATGGATACGGTCGGTGAAAAGTTTTGGAACGAGTACCTTATGCCCCGTATGTACAGGGATGGTCTGAAAGTCCTTCAGGAAATGCATGATGCTGGATATATCATATGGCTTATATCGGCATCGCCGGAATGTTATATGCATCTGGCGACGCGATTCCTTCCGGTAGACAGAGTCTATGCGACACCGTGCCAACACTCTGAGGACGGTTTTTATACAGGCTCTATTCCGTATAATTGCCGGGGGGAAGAAAAAGTTGCTGTGTTTCGAGAGGCAGTTCGGAATTTTGGCTTAGAACAGGTACCGGTACAATTCGCATTTGGTGATTCTCAGCATGATATTCCGATGCTTCGTTTAGCGGAGCATGCGGTTCTGATTCGTCCTAAACCGCGTGTTCGGCAGATGCTTCCGGAAGCTGAAGTACAAAACTGGCAATAAATGGAGGAAAACCGTGCTTTATATCAAGCGTCTGGAGCAGTCTGAACTGGTACCGCTGTTCGGATCGGAAAAGTCTCTGGTCAGCGAACAGGTCCTGGTGCGGGTCAGCAGGCTTGGGTTTTCACTGGCATATCAGCAGAAAGGGAAGGCAGAATGGGAGGCATTCCCGCCGGAAGAGGGGCTGTATAGTGACCGGCAGGGTATGGCCTATTTTGGCGCGATCTCAGATGGACAGATTATTGGACTGTCATGTGTGAGCATAGGCAGCAATGGATGGACGGATCTTCTGGACATTCGAGTAGATGCTGCTTACCGCAGGATTGGTGCAGGGAAAGCGATGCTGGATGCATGTGAAGCCTGGGGCGCGGATCGCGGACTTGTTGGCCTGCGGACAATCACCAGTGACAGAAATCCTGCTGCTTGTCAGTTCCTTGAACACTGTGGTTTTCTTTTGGGAGGGATTGATCGGATCTCCATGTCCATGCTACCTGATGAAAGAGACAAGCCGTTGGCTAACAGATCGTGCTTACTTGTATTTTATAGAAAGAACCGTTGAGTGGATATATGATGATTGGGAAAGGTAGAGGACTATGATGAGATTACAGAAATACCTGGCATTGAGTGGCGTGGCATCCAGGCGCAATTCTGAAAAGCTGATTGCTGAGGGACATGTTTCCGTGAATGGTGTAAAAGTCACGGAAATGGGGATCCAGATTGATGAAACCAAAGACAGGATTCAGGTGGATGGGAAAACAGTCCGTATAGAACGAGAAAAGCATTATCTTGCTTACAATAAACCGGTTGGCGAGGTAACCACTGTATCTGATCCTGAAGGCCGTGCAACCGTCATGGATAAGTTTAAGGACTATCCTGTCCGACTTTATCCGGTTGGAAGGCTGGACTATGACAGCGAAGGTTTACTGCTTCTTACGAATGACGGAGACATGATGCAACATTTGCTTCATCCAAGCCATGAAGTACCCAAGCAGTATCTTGTGAGGGTGAGCAATCATCTTGAAGATGAGAATATCCGCAGATTACGGGCCGGTGTAGAGCTCGACGGCCGGCTGACTTCACCTGCACAGGTGAGGGTGGTGCGATACGATACGTTTGCAACAGATGTTCTGGTGACGATTCATGAAGGCCGCAATCGTCAGGTCCGACGCATGTTTGAAGCAGTGGGACACAGTGTGGTTCATTTGAAGCGTGTCGGGTTCGGGCCGATCTTTCTGAATGATCTTCCGCGTGGGCAATGGAGAAGACTGACTGATGTGGAAGTCCGGAAGCTGAAAGGACTGTAAAACATGGCATATGAATTGCGGTCTGCAAGATTTCTTGCTTCCGAAGTGCGACAGGCATGTGTTCAGGAAGGCGATACAGTGATCGACGCTACACTGGGGAATGGCCATGATGCGCTGGAACTGGCATCACTGGTGGGCGAACGCGGTCATGTGTACGGATTTGATGTACAACCGGATGCAGTGGAACGCAGTTGGACAAGAATGAAGGCATCCGGTCTTGAAAGCCGGTGTACATTCTTCGCGACAGGGCATGAGCATATGCAGGAGACGGTATCCGGGCCTGTGAAATATATCTGTTTTAATCTGGGGTGGCTTCCCGGAGGCGATAAAAGCATTACAACACACTGGAAGACGACAAGTATGGCGCTGAGTCAGGCACTGGATATGCTGTTACCTGGAGGCGTGCTGTCAGTGTGTGTCTATCCTGGGCATGAAGCAGGTGCTGAGGAGCTTCGGGAAATCCAGTTGTTTTTCTCGGCGCTGAGGCCGCAGGAATTCAATTGCCTCCGACAGACATTCTTGAATGCTGGTCCCGGAAGTCCGGAGTGCTATATTGTACAGAAACAGTAGCTATATACCGTAATCCAAAGGCATACTGAAAAATCCCTGATGCTTGCATCAGGGATTTTTCAGTACCAGACCTGTGCTGTCTGTGAAACTCAGGCAGTGTGAAGTCTTGTATCCAGTTTGGCGCGTTTCAGCACGGTGACCAGAAGCAGTCCTACCAGGACCGCAGCAAGTTCGCCGATACCTACCTGCAGCATGGTGAAAAGCAATGGAAGGTGATAGGTATAGGACAACAGTGTACCAATAATAATCGTATTGCTGAAAACCGGACAGAGTGCAGCAAGCACAGGGGTGGATCGCAGTAAATAGGTTCCGATCGCGGCAAGCAGGGTAGCTATTGTGCCGAATATGACGTCGAGCGGGCCTACAGGCGAAAGCAGGTTTGCAATCAGACAGCCGATTGTAAGGCCGGGGATTGACTCAGGGAACAGAATGGGCAAAACCGTAAGTGCTTCTGAAATCCTGCATTCCCATCCACTTCCTGCACCGTAGGATAGTACAGGCAAGGCAATTGTGAGCACCGCGTAGATAGCAGCAATCATTGCACTGAAAGTAATAGAACGGGTTGTGAACATCCGCTTGAACATAGGGACGCTCCTTTCAATTTGCTCAGTGATATAAGTCACAGGCCCATGAATCTTAATAATATATACTGTTTCTGTCAAGCATACATCGGACGGATATGCGTTCAATTGTTTTCATATGGCCGAAGTTCACAGGGCATACGGATAAAGACAAACACATTCCCCAATAATTCCTTGTTATTCTGTTTTCCCGGGGACATTCCGGCAAGTGAATTCAGAATTCTGATTATTCCAGCTCTGAGATGATGCCGAATTCAGCGTTTAAAGGTGTGCAAATTTGTATGGTAGGTATCATTGAAAAACAAAATTTGAGTAGCGGAGCATCGTTTTTATGCATATATGTTCGTCGAGATTAATTGACAGAGAATGAAAGAAATATTACAATCGCATTGGAAAAATTCGTTCAAAAATTGGACAGTAATGACAGTTTTCATTACGTATGATTATCTGATATTGCTGTGCAGGTGAATAAGCTTTTGATGGATGGGAGAGTCGGATCAATGCGCAAAAAGAGAATGGTGAGTCTGCTCGTTTTTCTGGCTGTGGTTGTGGCAATCGTATTGATCGTGAAACTGGGTTCTGACCCGGACGATTACCATGCAAAATATGAAGGAGCGGATTTGACAGCCAGGGTAGGCGAGATCGGACGCGATGATACCTATGAAGCCTATCTTCAGTCACATGCGTCGGAATCGGAGGGAAATGAAGCGATTCCGATCGATGTGCTTGCGTATGATGGTGATGCCAAGACGGATCAGGATCATCCGGATAGCGTCTATACGGCAGACGGGTCGTTTGTCACGTGGAAAGTCCAGGTGCCTGAAGCAGGCATGTATCGTCTGCTGATTGACTATCTGACTGTGGACAGCCGTGGCGTGGATATGGAGCGTGAGCTGTATATAAACGGAGAAATACCCTTTTCCGGCGCATCTCAGCTCTGCTTTACCCGTCTCTGGACAGATGCCGGCCCGATCCGTAAGGATAATCAGGGCAACGATATCCGTCCTTCGCAGCAGGAGATATTTGACTGGCAGCAGGCATACTGTAAAGATGATATGGGGTATGTCATTGAACCCTATAAGTTCTTTTTTCATGAGGGGGAGAATACAGTCTCTCTCAAGGCTGTAAATGAGCCCATGATTATCCGGGCCATGACACTTATGCCTGTCGTTGAGACTCAGACTTACAGCGAATACCAGGCAACCATGCCTGCAGTGACCATGTCAGACTCAGCCCGGTCATACCAGCAGATTGTTCAGGGTGAATCAGCGGCCTTGCGTTCATCCCCATCACTGTATGCAAGATATGACAGGTCTTCTCCGGATACAGTTCCTTATTCGGTAACCAATACAGTTATGAACTATATCGGTGGTGACCCGTGGAATACAGCCGGGCAATGGATCGAATGGAATTTCAGCGTACCTGAGGATGGACTGTATACAGTTTCACTGAAAGCACGTCAGGCTTATCAGCGGGGTGCTCTCTCGTGCAGGAGCTTCTACATTGATGGGCAGACGCCATTCCAGGAAGTGGAAACACTGACATTTGATTATGACACTGCCTGGGATCTCCGGACTCTTTCAGATGAGCACGGGACGCCTTATCAGTTCTATCTTACAGCGGGTTCACATACAATCCGGCTTGAGGCGACTCTTGGAAGTATGGGACCTGTGCTTGAACGCCTGGAAGACTCGATCTTTGAGCTGAACCAGATTTACCGAAAGATCCTTGTACTTACCGGTGTGAACCCGGACCGTTTCAGGGACTATAAACTGTTCCAGATATACCCTGAGGTGCGGGATGCCATGGAACTGGCCAGCAAAAAGCTATATAAGATCGTAGATGATACGGTTGCCATAACCGGACAGAAGAGTGATCGTGTTGCGGTTGCACAGACGCTGGCAGTTCAGCTGGAAAACTTTGTAGCACATGAGGAGCGTATCACGCAGCAGTTCCAGAACTTCAAGGATAATATCACAAGTCTTGGAACCGCGATGCAGAATATGGCTGAGACAAAGCTGGATGTTGATATGCTGATCATCAGTGGAGAGAAGGCAGCATTGCCTTCGGTAAGTGATGGTTTTCTGGCCAAGGCTTTCCATGAAATACGCTCATGTGTGGCTTCCTACTTTGTTGACTACAATTCAATCGGCGACAAGTATGACGAGAATGAGGAGAATCTGATTGAGGTCTGGATTGTGACAGGTCGTGATCAGTCAACCATTCTGAAAACCATGGTGGACGATACGTTTACTCCGGAGACGGGAATCCATGCAAACGTGAAACTGGTAGTGGCTGAAACTCTGCTGACAGCGGTTGTGGCCGGGAACGGCCCGGATGTTGTTCTGTCGGTAGGCTCATGGTTCCCTGTCAATTATGCCATGCGGCATGCAGTCGAAGACCTTACGCAGTTCCCTGATTTTGAAGAGGTTATCAAACCGTATTATCCCAGTGCACTAGCTTCCATGGTCTACAATGGCGGAGTGTATGCTTTACCTGAAACCCAGGAATTCTCAGTACTTTTCTATCGTGAAGATGTTCTGCAGGAACTTGGGCTGACACCACCGGATACATGGGATGATCTGATTGCACTGCTTCCGACTATCCAGGGAAACAATATGTCGGTAGGGGTGCCATATCCTGATATCACAACAGCGGACCTTTCGATTCTGAACTCCATGATTTACCAGAACGGTGGTCAGATCTATGATGCGGAAGGCAAGAAAACCCTGATTGATAATGAGGACGGAGTGAAAGCTTTCAAGCTGTATACTTCTCTGTACAATGATTATGGGCTGCCGACAGTGTATGATTTTGTCAGCCGTTTCCGTTCCGGTGAAATGCCCATCGGTGTAGCATCCTATTCGACTTACAACACGCTGACTGTTTCTGCACCGGAAATCCGCGGACTCTGGGACTTCACACTCTT
>ONWQ01000216.1 GCA_900321565.1 uncultured Eubacteriales bacterium | reverse complement strand
GGTTTCTGACATGGTTATACATGGAATCTGTCATGCTTTTTCTGCATCATTTTCGAAAAGCTGCCATGAAGGAAAGCACGAATTCATGATTTCAAGTGTTCGACTGGATTAAACGGAACACAGTCATCCTGCAGACAGAGAGTGATATCATCACCCTTGCAGGCAATACAGTTCTTTCGCAAAGGTGATTACCTGAAGTTCTGATTGGAAACATCTCACTCTTCTGGCTTTCATTCGCCAAACTGACTTTTATTTTCAGATCAGAAGGTATCAGATTCCAGATCCAGCCAGAAAGCAGGACGGACACAACTATATACCGTGTCGATATAGTCGTATCCAAGCGACCCGTCACTGTTCACATAACTTGCACTGCTCCCACCATAACCGAGTGACCGAAGCCACCACCACCCTGCCCGGTCAACTGTATTTTGATTATCACCTGTCCTTGCTCCCTGAGCGATTGCATAAAAGGGATCTGCTTTGTCGCAGTCCTTATTATGCCAGAATAATCGTCTGTCCTGTCACAGATTTTTCCCGGATCCTGTGCCTGCAGGTATAAGGCTCCTGTGTCAGATGCGGATCATCAGTACATTCGTTCCCAGTACATTCCGGTACAGCATTTCTCTGGATATCCGGCGGGTCAAAGTGATTCCCACATGATACTGCACATCCTTGGCTGAATCGACCAGAATCCGCAGCCCTACGTTCTTCATGCCATCTGCTGGATTCATGATTGCAACCCGTTCGGCCGGATTAAACGGAACACAGTCATCCCGCAGTCGGAGAATGACATCCTCACCCTTGCAGGTAACCCGGATATCTGCACTGTGATGTCGTTTGTCGGCAGTAAAGCCATGCGTCACAACATTCCCGGCCATTTCTTCCAGTGCAAGTCCGGACAGAAGTGACCTGCGACGGTCAACACCCCTGCTCAGGCAGAATTCCTCCACCGTTTTCGCAATCGAAGATACTTCTGACACGTTCCGGATCGAGAATTCCAGAAAATCACTGTTTTCTGCGCCAAATGTTTCAGGAAAAGCCAGAAGGTCCGGAAGATTCCGCGGCACGCGATGAAGATCTGCCGCAGCAAAAAGTACAACCACGATCAGACAGCATACACCATTAAGAATGTTAGCCAGATACAGACCATTCATCTGCATGACCGGAATCAGAACTATGGAAAAGAGGATTACATGGACAGCACCGTTCAGAATGGGCAGGACTGTAGAAAACAGTTTTTTCTGCATCGTCTGTGCATAGCACGAGAAGCCCTGATTCACTACAGAAAACGGCATGCAGAACGGCAGGATCCGTAATCCCATGACCGTCATGCCATACACCGGGTCTGAAGGATCCCGGAAGAACAGACGGGTCAGGGGTTCTGCCATCAGACTCAGCACTGCTGCCACACACAGGATCAGAAGCACGCCCCACCGGGTCACGACCCGCATGATATTTACCGTTGCATTCCGGTCCTCCTCGCCGATACTCAGACTCAGCAGCATACGGTCCACAGCCATCATGCCGAACGGCAGCGACCAGAAGATCGCCATGACCGAGTTGGATGCTGCAAACGAGGAAAGTCCGACACTGCCCACATATCTGAGAATCAGGGCATTGACGACAATACAGCGGAACATTTCCACAAACCGGGACAGTGAACCCGCATAGCCAAGAAGCACAATATTCTTTGCTTCAGATCGGTCCATCTGTTTCCAGGTAAACCGCAACTCCGATCTGCCACTTCTGTAATACACCGCCATGATCAGGAAAAACACCCAGACCGATACCGAAGAAGCCAGTGCCAGACCAAACGTACCTAGGTTCAGCAGCGCAATAAACAGAAAATCCATCACCGCATTGGACACAATACAGGTCAGGGTCGCAATCATTGTGCGCCGGGTCTGATTCTCCATGGACAGGAAAGCAAACAGCTGCTGACCCAGGATCAGCCCCGGGACGCCTGCGGCCTGGCCCAGGAAATAGGCATTCAGTGCGGAGCGTTCCGCCGCATCCTGTGCAAACACACGTGTCCAGTTCATCACGGCACCGGAAACCATCAGCAGGGCTGTAACTACAGAGATCAGTATGGAAAAAGCCAGGTCCACGGAAAACACATTCTGCAGTTCTTTCTTCTGGTTTTTCCCCATATACTTCCCGCACAGAATCTGAGACCCGCTGACAAGCATCATGCTGACTGCATACAGAAAATGATTGAAGGGTCCGAATAACCCTATGGCTGTCATGGCCGTTTTCCCGATAATATTGCTTGCGAAGACACCATCCACAATGCCGTTTACCGCATTGACAACGATGAGCAGCACCTGATACGGCATCAACTGAAAATACTGTCGCCGGACCATGTCGTAACCCGGAAACGATTTTTCCTGTCTGATCCCGTCTGAACTCTGTGTCATATCTTTCTCTCTTTCCTGTTTTCTGGATTGGTCTTCATGGAGGATTGCAGTCCGTATACGCCGGTTTCCGGAAGCACACGGCAATTCAAATGCCTTCAGCACCCGGCATATTGTCACACACATGAAACGCACTGCAGACATTATAGTTTCAGCGTCGCGGGAAAGCAACCGCTGAGGAAATTCTACCAAAAAAGGCATCAAAAAAGTGGGCATCTGCCCACCTTGCAGGCCCGGATTCTTACCGCTGCTCAGAAAGCCCCTCAGCCGGCTCTCAGTAGCGGATTACATAATAGATAACATAAACCCAGCTGAGCAGCCCGTGAAAGATTGCCCAACCCACAGAATGCCATGTTGT
>ONWQ01000332.1 GCA_900321565.1 uncultured Eubacteriales bacterium | reverse complement strand
AGTATGTTGCAAAACTGCTATCCGGTATGGCTGCTGTTTGGAAATGACAGGTGGAAGGGATGGAGTTGTGAATGATGAACGTGGTATACATACATACGCATGACAGTGGTCGGTACTGGGCACCTTACGGATATAACATGAATATGCCGAATATCATGCAGATTGCAAGAGAAGGTATTGTGTTTCGAAATGCATTTTGTGCAGCTCCCACCTGTTCACCGAGCCGTGCGGCACTCCTGACAGGCATGGCCGCACATTCAGCAGGGATGTTGGGGCTGACACACAGAGGATTCAGTCTGAATGATCCGGGAAAACACATGGCCAGTTTCTTTTCCGGCCAGGGCTTTGAAACGGTCCTTTGTGGCCTTCAGCATGAGGCGGAAGACGTTTCTTCATTGGGTTATTCGCGAATTTACAGATGTGATCAACCAGACAGTGACCGACTGCGATGGGATGTTGACAATGCTGAACTGGCTTGTGCCTATTTGAGAGAATTGCATGAACATCCTTTTTTCCTGTCATACGGCATGATGAATACACATCGTCCTTACCCGGACCATCTTGAAGGCGGAATAAACCCGGACTCTGTACTGCCGCCCTGGTGTGTACCGGACAATGCTGAAAACAGGAGAGACATGGCAGATTACTGTTATGCAGTTGAGATTGTTGACCGATGTACCGGTATGATCCTGAATACGCTGAGGGAGACAGGTCAACTGGAGAATACTGTTCTGATTGTCACAACGGATCATGGGATTGCCTGGCCCTTTATGAAGTGTACACTGTATGATACAGGGATAGGCGTTTCTCTTATTATGCGGATTCCAGGTATGGAGTATAAGCAACATGCTACGGATTGCCTTGTGTCGCAGGTAGATATATTTCCGACACTGTGCGATCTTCTTGGCATAGAGAAACCGGACTGGCTTCAGGGAACTTCACTTGTACCTGTCTTCCAGGAGAATTTGAGCGTAAGGAGTTCAATCTTTGCAGAGGTGAACTATCACAGCAGTTATGAACCGATGCGATGCATAAGGACGGATCGATACAAACTAATTGTCCGCTTTGATGATTATCTGGGAATCATAGCGACCAACATCGATCCGTCTATGTCCAAAGATGCTCTGTGTAGAGCTGGATATATGAGCTGGAATCATGCGAGGGAAGAATTGTATGATTTGGATATTGATCCTGTGGAGAGAGTGAATCTGATATATAGCAGGGATTACCAGAAAATATATCATGAACTGAACAAAAAGCTGTACGAGTGGATGCTGGCGACAAATGATCCCCTTTGTGTGTACAGATACAGGATACCGGCACCAGAAAAAGCGAGAATCAATATGAAAACCTGCTATGCCGCGACAGAACAGAATTATGAACAATGGTGAGAGCGGAGAAGCTGTTTTCATGGATAGTGCTTGCACTGTGATGAACAGGGGATTATGAAGGATTTTGTGCATACCTGGAATGATAACAGGCATGGCGTAAGGAGGGTAAAATGCGGATAGCATTGGCCGGAATCTCCGGATATGGGGATAAATACCTGAGCATGCTGGAGAATTATGTTCCCAATGGGCTGAAGCAACTGGTGGGTGTGATCGATCCCAAAGGCGACCAAAGTTATCATCTTCCATGGATACGAAAGAGCGGGATCAAAATCTATGATACGGTGACAGAGTTTTACAACCATGAGCATGCGGACCTGATGATACTGTCATCACCAGTATCATTTCATTATGAGCAGACTTTGGAGAGCATACGCCATAATTCATATGTATTATGTGAGAAACCGCTTGTTCCGACCCTGCAGGAAGCTATTGACCTGGATCGGGAAACGGGGAAACAATCTGAAAGGATAGGTGTAGGCTTTCAATGGAGTTATGCCCAGTGTATGCAGGTATTAAAGAAGAGAATCCAAGCGGGTGATTTTGGAGCACCAAAGTATCTAAAGGCAATGGTTTCGTGGCCACGAGAATGGACATACTATAGCCGAAGCGCGTGGCATGGACGTATCAGGGATGAACATGGCAGATTGATTATGGATTCTATTGTTTCCAACGCTGCAGCACATTATTTGCATAATATGTTGTTTGTAATGGGAAAAGAACCAGAAAAGGCAGCGATGCCTGAGAGCATTGAGGGTAGTATATATCGTGGAAAGAAAATAGAGAGTTATGACACCTGTTTTCTTCGCGGAATGTTGGAAGATAAGATCCCTTTTCTGTTTGTTGCTTCGCATGCGAGTCATGTTACCAGCAATCCACAGTTTGAATATCGGTTTGAAAAGGCTGTAATAGGATATAGAGAAGATCGTGACCCGTTTCTGCATGTTTACTGGACTGATGGAAGGGAAGAAATTCTGGGTAAACCACAATCCGTTGCTGAAGAAGCAGAAAAGATCAATTGGATGATTCGATGCGTAGAGAATAATGAAAGACCTGCATGCCAACTTAAAACTGTTTTGCCTCATCTGCTGGTTACCAATGTGCTAATGGAACGAATGCCAATTATT
>ONWQ01000331.1 GCA_900321565.1 uncultured Eubacteriales bacterium | reverse complement strand
GCTTCGTGTTCCCCTGATCGCAGAAGTCCATCACGGAAAGAACTGGTCAGAAGCCAAGTAAATTCTCAGTGCTGTATGTTGAAATATCCTCTTCAGTCATACAGACCGCGCTATAGGCGATTTCAAAATGGCCACTTACGGGGAACACGGATGCTGTTTCCCGTTTTTTGTTTGTCTCTTCAGCTCATGCAAGCATCAAAGCATATAATACCAGGCAGCCTCCCATGTACCTCCCTAATGGGATTCTACAGCAGTCTCAGATTGTATCCCGGCAAGCACTTTTTCTCACAGCTCCTAAAGCTGCCTTACGACATAAGCGTTTTACTCCGTATATAAGAAAATGGAGAGATGTATTACACTCTCTCCATTTTCCTATACCCTGCCAGGAAAACACTGCCTTCCGGGCAAAATCAGTGTCAGAATCCTTATTTCATGATATTCTTGCCGATCTCATGACCGGAAGCCAGGGCATAACCCACACCGGAACCACTGGAGTATGCATAGGCATACATTTCACGGTTCGATGTTTCACCACCGGCATACAGGCCCTTGATCACACTGCCATCTTCACGGAGTACATGGAACTCAAGGTCTGTCTTGACGCCGGAGATCGTACCACCGGTGCAGACATAGATCCGCACGGCATAGTACGGGGCTGTTTCAATCTTCGTCATGTATTCCACAGACTTGCCGAAAGCGTCATTTCCGGATACAGATGCTTCGTTGTAAGCATTGATGGTTGCTGTCAGATTCTCAGCACTTACACCCATCTTCTCCGCAAGTTCTTCAATCGTGTCTGCCTTGACAACTTCCACACCGTCGACTGCCGCTTCAAGTACATCCTTCAGCGGATTGGCAGCATCACCGATTGCCCAGGAAATGCCATCCTTGGTTTCGCTCAGTGCAACGGTTGCCTGGTAGGGCATAGCATATTCATTAAAGAAACGATTTCCGTCACTGTTGACTACCACACGGCCCCAAAGATTTACGCTCATGCAGAAGGGCGCCAGGGTAGCATTCCGTGCGGTCGAGCCCAGCGTAATTACATAGGGATCATTATACATGACGCCGCCGACTTCTTCAGCCATATGAATGCCATCACCGGTATCGCCAAGACCAGCCGTGGTCAGATCAATCCAGTCTGCAAACTGCGGGAGATATTCGCGCATCATTTCCTCGCTGGCTGCAAAACCGCCGGTTGCAAGAACCACACCACGCTCTGCATAAATATCATAAGAACCATTCTCGTCTTCAACTGTGGCACCAATCACATCCCCTGCATCATTCGTAAGCAGTTTCACACCTTTGGTGTTCAGACGCATATCAGCACCGTGTTCCTTCAGCCAGTCCACCATATGGTTGACCAGCATATAGCCGCCTTCAGGATCAGCTGCACCATTGCTTATGATGTAATCAGGAACCTGATAATTTCCGCCCGGGAAGAAAGGATATTCCACCCAGTGCACAACTTCCTTGGCTTCCAGCCAGTCCACTGCCTCGGCAACTTCATCAAAGTAGGCACGGACACGCTCGTAGGTCGGATAGCCCGGATCCTTACCAAGAACACCGATATCAGCATCGGAAGAAGCCTTCCAGTCGGCAAGCCATGCATCAAAGTCTGTCGTCAGACCGGCTTCCTTGTAATACCGGGTATCCTGTGCAGCTACAACTGCACCGGAGCCAGAAGTAGAGCCACCATAGCGAGCCATTTTTTCAACCAGGACTACATTGGTAGCACCATTATCTATTGCTGACATGGCTGCTGCCAGGCCTGTACCACCGCCACCGATGACCAGTACCTGTGTATTTACAGTACGGTCACCCAGATCTTCCTTGGTCTTAACCACTTCCGTCTTCAGGGCTTCAGGATCTGCACCTGCCTGCTTTACGCAATCCGCAACCGCGGTCAGGATTGCATTGCTGGTCATGGTTGCGCCGGCGACCACGTCCACACCCAGGCTCTGGTATTCGACAATGCTTGCCGGCACAGTCTCAAGCGCCGGATCTGAGATACCTGGTGTTTCTGCATGTTCCGTCACCTTGACCTCTGTGATCGCAGAATCCGAGAATGTGACTTCTACGGTCACAGGTCCATTGTTTCCGTCCGCTGCTGCTGTGTACGTGCCTGCAGTAAACGGATCGGCAGACGCGCTCAGACAGGTCAGCATGAGTGCAAAAACCACTAACAGAGCGAGATATTTCTTCATATTCATCGCCCTCCTTTCTAACTTTCATGGTAGAAGATGGACCGCCTGTTGTCCAATACAAAAAGCCTCGGATGTCATAACCATGAGTTATGACATCCGAGGCGCATTTACATATGAACCGCATCACGCAATATCTGCACAAGCTCCCGGATCTCACCCGTATCGCACAGATAATACGCGTCTGTCCTGTGTTCCATCTTTGTATCCATTGGGATCAGATGAATTCCTTCCCCATACTCGCCCTCTGGCATGAAGGTAATTCCCTGTCCAAGACAGACCATCAGTAACTGGCTCTCGATTGTGTCCGCATAGATGATCTGATCGCGTTTCCAGCCTGCCTGCAAAAGCCAGTCCGCGATCACCCGCGGAGCATGCGCCGAGGCTTCCTGAAGAAGAACCACAGGTCTCATCTTCAGCTCTTGGATCGTTACCTGTTTTTTCCTGCAAAGCGGGTCCGGGTCTCCGATCGCGGCCAGGATGGATTTGCGCATGATGTTCACAGATCGGACGCCCTGTATACTGATCTCACCCGGTATCGTGAGTACAATATCCACATCTCCCGTCTGCAGAGCCTGACCGGTTTCTGCCATCGGAAGCTGCCGGATTCCGATCTGAGTCCCCGGGTGCTTCAGACGATACGCCTGAATGGCTTTACGCAGAATCTCCTTTTCCATCGGTCCTGTATATGCCACGGTCAGTCTTTTTTTCCGGTCGGACAGCGCCTCCATTTCCGAAATCAGCTGTTCATAATCTCTGACCAGTTTTTCCGCCAGAGGTACCAGCTGTTCACCTTCCTGTGTCAGTCCGGTACCCGTCTTGCTCCGGATCAGCAGCCTGAGCCCCAGTTCTGCCTCCAGTGCATCCATCTGATGGCTCATTGCGGTCTGTGAAATAAAACATTGATGGGCAGCACCCGTAATACTGTGCTGTCTGGCAACCTCAAGAAAATACCGGAATCTGGCAATCTGCATGAATTTTACCTCCGGTTTCCTCTGTATGTATTCAGGTCCTGTGTGCAAGTGGTTCCACTGCCATGTCCATGTTGTCAGGATCAGGCTTCTTCCGCTTCCAGTTCCATTGTCTGCGTTTCCCAGGTCTCGTACAGTGTAGCGATCTCGTCTTTTTTCTTCTGATATTCTTTGGCCAGTATAGCAGCCTTTTCAGCGTCCTGATACGTTGCCGGGTCCGCCAGCGCCTGTTCCATATGCCCGGCTTCCTCTTCTGCCCTGGCAATG
>ONWQ01000195.1 GCA_900321565.1 uncultured Eubacteriales bacterium | reverse complement strand
ATGAATATTCTTCCGATATTCAGCGTATCTCCCTGCCGGAACAGAATCGCGCCGCCAAGGATCACGCCGTTCTCATCAACCAGTTTAAACAAATGATTCATCCTGGCCATTCTGACATGGAATGAAACGGACTGGTATCCGGGCGGACCGCCGGGGGAAGTGGCGCCCACCTCCGCATCACTGTCGAAAGCCTGTTTGGAGATGCTGTTCAGCACCGGGGCATCTGAAGTTCCGGCTTTCATAAACTGTAAAATCACACATTTGTCCCCCTGTCCTTTACCTGCAGGCAATATAGACATCCATCCCCTCACCGTCTGTTTCAAAGCAGGGGATCACTTCATTCTCCACACGCACCAGCCCGTTCGTCCTCATATAATCATGCAATGTTTGATAAGCTCCCGGGATCGTTACGAAGGGATTGTCAAACGGTCTGTCAATGTGGATCGCGGCATATTGATGTGCAGGCTGTTCTTTGATCTCATACCCTTCCGGCGTGACATCCTCCGGCAAGATCAATGCCGCTGTATACCCGTGCATGTTGAACACATTCACCTGCTCCTGTGACAGCCTGGGGAAATCCCAGCCGATGACCTTCGGATTCGCAATCCCGTTTTCTTCCGCGCATTTATACATCCTGCCGATTGCGTCCGCTTCCGGATCATGGCTGATCACCGTATACGCCATATAGCGGAATCCTTCGACTTCCTCGGTACGGAGATTTGAATAGGCGTCACTGCGCTTATCCATTTCTTCCCTGAAAAGATTGTCCAGGGTGCAGTTAAAGATTCTGCAGATTTCGAGTGCCTTGTCCATCTCCGGATTCACCGCATCCATTTCCCATTTTGAGATGGTCTGGCGGCTTACATGAAGCCTCTCTGCCAGCGTTTCCTGGGTCATATTTGCGCTCAGCTGTCGTAAATACTGAAGATTTTTGCCAAAGCTCATGTTTCTTCTCCTTCTCATCAATGTTCAATGATTCTGACATTTCTCTGCGCTGCGTCGTAAGGACAGATTAACATGAGACATTCAGTATTTCCACCAACTCACATGCGCTGTTTCAGAAAATTCCGCAACTTCAGGTTGCATGATGAGAACCTGAAAACATTCCTGTCGCTGCAGATTCAGAAAGCGGATCTTCAAAGGCTGAGCTCCTCCTGTTCTTCCAGGATGACGGACCAGGCGTCGATGAGCTTTTCGAGGGTCCACTGGGCGTTTGCCGGACTGGTAGAAGGGAGGCAGAGCGCTTCCCGGTTCGTTTGGGGACGGATCAGCTTCTCATACTGCTGCCAGGAAGTTTTCCCGTTGCAGCAGATGCAGCGGATCGGAGCGCGGCCGAGAATCACGCTCAGGTCGTTCGCCCGCACTTCTTTGATGCTCGCGTCTGAGGATCCGGTGATGACGCAGCTGGCAATGGCGTCCCAGAGCGCCAGGCCGTTGGAGAGGATCAGATTTCTCTTCTCTTCGATCGTCACAGGCGGCGCCTGACGGTACAGGGTGGCAATCACCTTCCAGAACCGGTTCTGCGGATGGCCGTAGAAGAACTGCTGCTCCCTGGACTTTACGGACGGAAAGGATCCGAGAATCAGAACGCGGCTGTTCCCGTTGAACAGCGGCCCGAAGGGATGTTGTATTCGCTCAGTCATCTTGTTCTCTCCCCCGTTTGTCATGATTCCGGAATTCTTCCGGAAATGAAATCTGTTGATCTTTCCCGGCTGCCGATATGGTTAATCCTGGTCTGTCAGAGAAGCCCATCTCCCACAGCGGTTTCCCCGGCATCATCTCCATGATAAAGCAGTTGCTTTTGATGATTTCTTTGGAAAAATCGGAAACATAAACTTCAGGGCAGAGGATATCTGTCTTTTCATGCGTCTGCGAATACCAGAAAACCTCTGCTTCCATCATGTTTTTTTCATAGCTCAGAATCTTTGACTCTGCCGGCGGTGCGATCTTTAACGCGTAGGTAATGCCGTTATTGCATATGACTTTGTATGCCGCATTGAATTCCCCGTTTCCGAGGGCGGCTGTATCAACCACATTCCCCACTTTGTGAAAAGAAAACAGTTCTCTGATCTCTGCTTCCGAAGCTTCATATTTTGTCTTGCTTATCACCATCATCGCAGAACCTCCCCGTTTTGTTGTTCATTCTTGTAATGCAATCACCAAACAACACTTTTCCCGATCATCCCAGAAGTTATCCT
>ONWQ01000330.1 GCA_900321565.1 uncultured Eubacteriales bacterium | reverse complement strand
TTTTCCGGATTCCATGTATAACATAAAAAAATGCGAAAACAAGTATTGACAAAAAACTCGGATCGCATATAATAAGTCGCGTTGCCGATCAAGGCAGCTTGATGCACCATTAGCTCAGTTGGTAGAGCACCTGACTCTTAATCAGGGTGTCTAGGGTTCGAGTCCCTAATGGTGTACCATATGCACCATTAGCTCAGTTGGTAGAGCACCTGACTCTTAATCAGGGTGTCTAGGGTTCGAGTCCCTAATGGTGTACGTTGGATAAAGTCAATTCTGCGCAGCATGCAGGATTGGCTTTTTCTTTGGCCCGGCAGGGAAAGCAGGCGCGGCAGCGCAGCCTTCCTTGCATTCCCATGAAAATTTGTTATAATCGCCGCGAAAGCACAGAGGAGGCGAGTGCGTGCTGCCCGATTTCGAACCGATGACCGAAGACGACGCAAGGCGGATGAACCCGCAGCGTCTGGCCTATATCGGGGACACTGTCTGGGACCTGCTGATCCGGACATCCCTGATCTATTCCGGGCGGAACCTGCATCACATGCATATCGATGCCATCCACAGCGTCAGTGCCGCCTCTCAGGCCTGTATGCTGCAGCGCATTGAGGGCATGCTGACGGAAAGCGAGCATGATGTGCTCCACCGCGGGCGGAACAGTCATGCCAAGCACCCTGCGCCCAAGAACCAGAATCAGGCAGACTATCAGGCAGCGACCGGGTTTGAAGCCCTGTTCGGGTACCTCTATCTGACCGGGCAGCGTACTCGGCTGCTGGAACTGTTTCATGCGGCCTGGGACGGGCCGATCTCCAAAGAGCATGTATGACACGACCAAAGGAATGGAAAGGTAACGTATGGCGTATTTTCAGAACCGCAACCAGAATCAGAACCGCAGAAAGCAAAGTGACAACTGGGAGGAAGAAGGCTCCCGCTATCGCGGCATCTATGCCCGCGACCGCTATCAGGGCCGGGGCCCGCGCAGGGACCAGGACCAGGACGGACGCGGTGCCAGGCCGAAGAACGGCTATGGCGAACACTTCCAGCGCAATGACCGCACCGACAGCCGGGATGCACGCCCGGGCCGTCCCGCTGAGGGCGGGCGCGGCCGTGACAATCGCGGCCGGGACGGTGGCCGCCGCAGTTTCTCCCAGCCCAGGACCCAGTCCTACCGCAGGCCGGCACCGGCAGGCGACAGGCCGGGGTATGACCGGACACCCCGGGAAGAACCGTCCTATCGTGATTTTGAACATGTGACCCCGCAGGTCGAGCGCGAGACCAGTCTGCCGCCGGAAAACCTGCTGGCCGGCCGCAACCCCATCCGGGAAGCGCTCAAGAGCGGACGTGATCTGGAAAAACTCCTGATCGCCCGCGGCGAGCTTTCCGGTTCTGCGCGCGAGATTGTGCAGATGGCACGGGAAGCCAAGGTACCGGTCCAGGAAGTGGACAAGACACGCCTGGATGAACTCGCAGCGCATCATCAGGGCATGGTGGCCTATGCCTCTGCCTATCACTACTCGACTGTGGAAGATATCCTGAATGTGGCCAAAGAGCGCAATGAGGAACCGTTCCTGATTCTTCTGGACAGTGTGACGGATCCGCATAACCTGGGCGCGGTCATCCGGACTGCAGAGTGTGCCGGTGCCCATGGTGTGATCGTACCCGAACGCCGCAGTGTCGGTCTGACCCCGGCTGCGGTCAAGGCATCCGCCGGCGCGGTGGAATTCCTGAAGGTAGCCCGGGTGCCCAACCTGAACCGTACGATTGCCGAGCTCAAGGAACGCGGCATCTGGGTCTATGCCCTGAGCATGGACGGCGAGGACTATGAGAAGGTCGACTTCACGGGCGCGACCGCTCTGGTGATCGGCAGTGAAGGCGAAGGCATCAGCCGCCTGGTCATGGACAACTGTGACCAGAAGGTTTCCCTGCCGCTGAAGGGGCACATCGAGAGCCTGAACGCTTCCGTAGCCGCCGGGATTGTCATGTACCGTGTCCTCAGGAGCCGGAGCAGGTGAAACCGCTCCTGATTGTGGACGGGTACAATGTCATCGGTGCCTGGGGTGAACCTGAGAGAAAGCACTGGTCCATGGACGAGTCCAGGGACCGGCTGCAGCATCTGCTGGAAGACTACAGCGGGTATACCGGGGAAGAAGTCGTACTCGTGTTCGACGGCTGGCAGTCCGACCGCCGGACCACCACAGAGGAAACGCACGGGAATGTCACGGTTGTGTTTACCCACCGCGGGGAAACCGCGGACAGTTATATCGAGCGCCTTGCTGCCCAGACACCCAAGTACCGCCTTCTTCGGGTGGCCACTTCGGACGGTCTGGAACAGAGCCAGGTCCTGTCCACCGGCGCGGTCCGTGTGACCAGCCGGGAACTGCTGCGTGAACTGCACGAAGAGCGCGCCCAGGGCCTGGACCGGCACCGGCAGGAGACCGGCATGCAGCGCAATCCGCTGCAGGGCCGGCTGAGCGAGGATCAGCTTCAGATCCTGGAAAGCATGCGCCGGGGCGGTATGAAGCACTGAAAGCAAGAATCTGTTGGTTTGGAGAAGAGCTTTCTATGGACGAACGTGATGTTGGGATTCAGGGAACCGGACCGGATGCCCTGAATCCGGAAACCGAGAACGAGCTGTCCTATACGGATGAGGAACTGGCCACCATGGAGGCCATAAGGAAACGCCAGGAACGGTATCCGGCCGGATCGTTTGAAAGTCTGGATGAGGAGCCCGGCGAAAGCGTGGAGGAGACCTCGGCCTATTCCGGTCTTACGGATGAGCAGGTGGTTGAGCTCTGCCACCAGGGCGATACCATGGCAGAGGAGTACCTGCTCAACCGCTATAAGAACTTTGTGCGTTCCAAGGCCAGGAGCTACTTCCTGATCGGTGCGGACCACGAGGATATCGTCCAGGAGGGCATGATCGGACTGTACAAGGCGATCCGCGACTATAAGCAGGATAAGCTGTCCACGTTCCATGCCTTTGCAGAGCTGTGCATTACCCGGCAGATCATCACGGCCATCAAGACCGCGACCCGCCAGAAGCATATTCCGCTCAACAGTTATGTTTCCCTGAACAAGCCCATCTTCGACGACGAGTCCGACCGCACGCTCATGGACATCATCATTGAGCGGCACGCGGACAACCCGGAAGAGCTGATCATCAGCCAGGAAAACCTCAAGAACATCAATCATCAGATCAATCATGTGCTCTCCGACCTGGAACAGGAAGTCCTCATGGAGTACCTGGACGGGAAAAGCTATCAGGAGATCGCGGAAAGCCTGGGCCGGCATGCCAAGTCCATTGACAACGCGCTCCAGCGCGTCAAGCGCAAGCTGTTCCGGTTCCTCAACGATTCCGAGACCGAGGAAGCACAGAAATGAATGCAAACAAAAAGCTCACGTTCTGCCCTTTGAACGTGAGCTTTTTGTGGTTTGTGCCGGTCATGTACCCAGCGCATCCTGGAATGCATCGAAGAACTCAGGACTGCTCCATACGCCGCAGGCTGCGACGCGTTCCTGATTGCATACAAGCTGCAGCCGGATCCCGCTGTCCAGCGTCATGACCAGATAGCTGTCAGCATGGAGTGAACCGTTGCTGTCCAGGGTGGCGGTGGAGAAGAGCGTCTGGAGAAGAGAATCACAGACTGCGGGTTCCGTGATTGTACCGGTGCCTTTCAGCTCCATTTTCACCACATGCCCTGAGACCTGCAGGGTATCCTTCAGCTGTTCATTGCTGCGAAGTGCGTGTCCGGAGTAACTGACCCGCTGGAATAATGCGATTCCGTCGTCGGCTTCCACAGCACAGAGTGTGCCTCCCATACCGGAAACACTGTACACCTTGGCGCCCACAGGCACCGCGTTGGAAATGATCAGATCGGTGGAGGCGAGGGAAGGATCCGAGGAGAAGGTGTCAATCTCGCCCAGCTCGCTGCTCAGGGGAACCCTGCCCTTGGAGATCCCGCTGCTCAGCTGGCGGTAGAACTTGCCCCGGATACCGATCACAGGGTACGATCCGTCCGACCACTTGGCCCAAATGCCCATGTTTGAGCCGCCGGCGGATGCATGGATCGTCACTTCCGACTGATCAAGGTTTGAGGATGCAATCCTTTGTGCATCGTCCAGATTCCCGGCAGACTGTGATGCAATCACAGGCACGGTCGGATCCTGCCCAAAGAATTCAGAAGAGAATCCAAAACAGGCAAACACGATCAGGCATGCACAGACAAAGGCAACCGTGCGGAAATGAAAGTTCCGGGAAAGCTCAGGCTGAGTCATGCGTGACGCTTTCCATATAATCTGCGCCTTCATGCTGGAGTCCGCCTGCAGTCCGCCAAGTGCCTGGTCCGCAATCCGTGGCAGGTCCTGAAGTTTACCCATCCATATCCTCTCCTTTCATCAGTTTTTCGAGCCGCTTCCGGCTCCTGGATAATCGGGACGAGATCGTCCCTTCCGGAAGGTTCAGCATCTGTGCAATCTCTGAGATACCAAACCCCTGATAATAGTACAGCAGAACAACCTCGCGGAATTCAGACGGCAGTGCGTGTACGGCCTGCATCACCGATGCGGTCTCTTCCAGGTCTGCGATCTCATCCGGTCCCGGGATCAGTTCCAGTGTGGGACTGCCCAGCATGACCCGCTTGAGCCATGAGGAACGCCAGAGATCCTTGCACCGGTTCAGCGCCACTTTCAGCAGCCACGCCTTTTCACTGCCCTGCTGCAGCTCCGGCTGCGCAGTCAGAAGCCGGACAAACACATCCTGGCATACATCCTCCGCCTGCTGGCGGTTTCCGAGGTAAAAGTAACAGAATCGAAGAACATCATTGGCATACAGCTCATAGAGTCTGGCGAACGTGGATTCGTCCGGCTCCTGCGAATGCATTCTCTGAGTCACCATCCGCTCCTCCGCATGAATTGCTCTGTCCAACCATATTAACGAACCAGATGTCCGGTTTCTTCCGGGGAATGAAAAAAATTTTTTTCAGGCAGGACAGGCTGGAAAAAAATGGTTTCCGGGGATCCCGGCGCGGTCAGTATAGCACAGTGACTCAAAAAGTCCATCCGGCCGGGCACGGAAAGGCGAATATTCCGGCAGGAAAGCGCAAAAGCCCGCAAATCACTTGACGAATCCGAGCTGCTTCGCTTAAAATAGGCTTGGAGAAATAGCTGCATTTGAATGCAGCCCTTTCCGTATCCGGCCGGGGCTGCGCATAAGATCTTGGTAAAGGTGGTTATTTTGCATGCAATATCTTGCTCCTGATCCAGTGTTGAAGGAGCAGTTTCATCAAGGACTCAGCGAACGCGCCTATGCTCTGCTTGGCAGTCATGCCATGATGCTCAACGGAGAGAAGGCGTGGCATTTCGCTGTGTGGGCACCGAATGCCGAGGGGGTTTCTCTGGTCGGGGATTTCAATGACTGGGATGTCGCCGCCACACCCATGGACCGTCTGGAAACCGGCGTCTGGACATGCACACTGCCGGAGAGCCGGTTCAGCGCATGGATGCCCAGAGTCCTGTACAAGTATGCTGTGAAGGGGTGCGACGGGAAAACCCGGCTGCACTGCGATCCTTACGGCCTGCAGATGGAACTGCGGCCGAACAATGCGACTGTACTGTATGACCTGAAGCCGTATGCATGGCAGGATGCGGAGTGGATGCAGGCGCGCACGCGTGTGGATCTGGCCCGCAGGCCCGTGCATATCTATGAAGTCCATCTCGGCTCCTGGCGCATTCCGGGCGACGACCGTGCATTCCTGAACTACCGGGAGATCGCGGACTCGCTGATCCCGTATGTCAGGTCACTGAACTATACACATGTGGAACTCATGCCCGTCATGGAACATCTGCTGGATGCCTCCTGGGGCTATGAGATCATAGGCTACTTTGCAGCCACCGGCCGGCATGGCACACCGGAGGACCTGCAGTACTTCATCAACCGCTGCCATCAGGAAGGCATCGGCGTGATCCTGGACTGGGCACCGGCCCACTTCCCCAAGGACGAGGTCGGGCTTCAGCTGTTTGACGGCACGCACCTGTATGATCAGGCAGACCCAAGACGCAGTGAAGCGCGCCGGTGGGACACGCTCCTGTTTGACCTGGGCCGCGGTGAGGTCCAGTCCTTCCTGCTCTCCAGCGCCTGCTTCTGGCTGAAATGGTTCCATGCCGACGGACTTCGTGTTGACTCGGTCTCCGCCATGATTTATCATGACTTTGACAAGCAGGGTGACGAGTGGGTACCGAACCAGTACGGCGGACGCGAGAACCTGGAAGGCATCGCCTTCCTGCAGCGCCTGAACCAGACGGCCGCGCAGGTGGCCCCCGGCTGCATGATGATCGCAGAGGAGACCCAGGCCTATCCCGGCGTGACCCGGACCAGCTTTGAAGGCGGGCTGGGGTTCACCCTGAAATGGAACCAGGGCTGGACCAGCGACATCCTCGCCTATACCCAGCTGCCGCCGGAAGAGCGCAGATGGCATCACGATAAACTGACCTTCTCCCTGTTCTATGCCTTCTCAGAGCGCTTTATCCTGCCTTTCTCCCATGATGAGAACAGCGGCAGGTCCCTGCTGAGCAGACAGTACGGGGATGCATCCCAGCGTGTCCAGGGCCTGCGCGCCCTGTATGCGTACATGATCGCGCATCCAGGCAAGAAACTCTCCTTTATGGGCAATGAGTTCGGCCAGGAAGTCGCCTGGCAGGAAGCGCGCGGGATCGACTGGAAGGCAGCCGGCACACCTCAGGCCGCAAAGATCCTGAACTGTGTCCGCAGACTCAATGAACTCTACCTCACTGAGGCCCCGCTCTATGAAGTCGACGACTCCTGGAGCGGCTTCCAGTGGCTCCAGGCCAATGACCCGGATAACTCCGTCCTTGCGTTCCTGCGCTGGGACAAGAGCGGGCATGCCGTGATGTGCCTGACCAACTTCGGCTTCCGCGGGCATGCGGTCTACATGCTCGGGCTTCCCGTAGCCGGCGTACTCCGCCAGATCTTCTCCACGGATGATGAAGCCTATGGCGGGAGCGGGCAGTGGAATAACCTGTCTGTACAGACTCAGCGCCGGGACTGGCACGAGTTCCGGCATGCCGTGGAGCTCCGCGTGCCGCCTCTGTCCACCGTCTATTACGCCTTTGAACGCAAGGTGTGACAGACGCCCATGAATCCGCTGTCGTACCCGCCGGCCCTGCTGCACGGGTATCTGATACAGACCCCATCCAAAATCCAAAGTGACAACATAAGTTGAAGGAGTGAGCTTTCTCATGTTGAGAAAAAAGACATGCATTGCCATGCTGCTAGCTGGCGGACAGGGAAGCCGTCTGGGCATCCTGACCCAGCGTGTGGCGAAGCCTGCGGTGCCCTATGGCGGCAAGTACAGGATCATCGATTTCCCGCTGTCCAACTGCACCAACAGCGGTATTGATACGGTCGGTGTTCTGACCCAGTATCAGCCTCTGGAACTGAACGCGTATATCGGCAGCGGCGCGCCCTGGGACCTGGACCTTACCAATGGCGGTGTCTTTGTGCTTCCGCCTTATCAGAAGGGCAAGGTCGGTGAATGGTACCGCGGCACGGCCAATGCCATTTACCAGAACATGGCTTTCATCGAGCAGTATCATCCGGACTATGTCCTGATCCTCTCCGGTGACCACATCTACAAAATGGACTATAACAAGATGCTGCAGTTCCATATCCGTCATGGTGCCGATGCCACCATCGCTGTCCGTGAAGTGCCGTGGGAGGAGTGCTCCCGCTTCGGCATCATGAACACCGATGCGGATGACAACATCATCGAGTTCGAGGAAAAGCCGAAACACCCCAAGTCAAACAAGGCTTCCATGGGTGTGTATATCTTCACATGGGAAAAGCTCCGTGCCTATCTCGAGGCTGACGAAGCCGACAAGTCCAGCTCCAACGACTTTGGTAAGAATATCATTCCGAAAATGCTCGCTGACAAGCAGGTCCTGGTCGCCTATGACTTCGAGGGCTACTGGAAGGACGTAGGAACCATCGAGAGCCTGTGGGAAGCCAATATGGACCTTCTGTCTACGCCCATGCCCATTGACCTGCACGACAAGAAATGGCGCATCTTTGCCCGCAATCCCGGGTATGCCCCGCACTATATTGCCAAGGGTGCCACGGTCCAGGACAGCCTGATCACTGAAGGCTGCGAAGTCTATGGTCATGTGAGCCACTCCGTGCTCTTCTCCGGTGTGGTCATCGAGGAAGGCGCCGATGTCCGTGACGCCGTGATCATGCCCGGCGCCGTCATCCACAGGGGTGCTGTGGTTCATCGCTCGATCGTCGCCGAAGGCGCTGAGATCGGTGCCGGTGCCATCATCGGTGAAGAAGAAGGCAATATCGCCGTGGTCGGCTGGGATGTCACTGTACCCGCAGGCGTGACCGTCAAGGCAGGCCAGCAGGTGGATGCATCCACGACGTTCTGAACGAAATCGAAGGAAAAGGGGTTAGATCAACCATGTTGAAAGAAGTAATGGGTGTCATCTACACCGGCGAGAACGACGCCTTGCTCCGTGAACTGACCATGATGCGCGCTATTGCCGCACTGCCCGTGGCTGGCCGCTATCGTGTGATTGACTTTCTGATGAGTGCCCTGGTGAACGGCGGCATCCGTAATGTCGGCGTCATCATGCAGAAGAACTACCACAGCCTGATGGACCATCTCGGCTCCGGCAAGGAATGGGACCTGCACGGCAAGAATGACGGTCTGTATGTACTCCCGCCGTTCCTGACACGGGAAAACATCGGTGTATATTCCGGTCTTCTCGATGCCCTGCGTTCCAATACCAATTACCTCAGCCGCTCCAAGCAGGAGTATGTCGTACTGTGCAACAGCACCATGATCTGCAACCCGAAGATCGATGAGTTTGTCCATTATCACATCGAGACCGGCGCAGACATCACGCTCATGTATACCAAGGAAGCCAGCATGAAGCGCGACGGTGCCGGCACCTATATCGCTGTGGACGAGAACAATATGGTCACCGACCTTGAGGTCGAGCCCGTACATCCGTCCTATGACAACTCCTGTGTGGAAATCATGATCCTCAAGCGCGAATACCTGCGCTCCCTGGTCGACAAGGGCGTCGCACACGGTCTGCATAGCCTGACCCGCGACGTGATCCTGCCGCTGATCCAGAACAAGGGCGCACGCATCAATGCCTGGGAATACACCGGCCCCGCCTGGCGCCTCGATTCCGTCCAGAGCTATTTCAAGTTCAATATGGACGTGCTCGACCGCGACGTCCGCAAGCGCCTCTTCCCCGAGAACCTGCCCGTGTATACCAAGGTCCGCGACGAAATGCCCGCACGCTATGCCGATAATGCCACGGTCATCAATACCCTGGTGGCCGACGGCTGTATTATCGAAGGCACCGTGGAGAACAGCGTCCTGTTCCGCGGCGTCCGCATCGCGCCCGATGCCCATGTCAAGAACTGCATTATCATGCAGGACGGTCAGGTGCATTCCGGTGCGTATATCGAGAACTGTATTCTCGATAAACAGGCTGTGATCAAGCGCAATGCACGTCTCATCGGCCCGGGTGCCTATCCGATCGTCATTGCAAAGAATGTTGTGATCTGAGAGCAGCCTATCAGAGATTGGAGTGATTTACCATGAAGATTTTGTTTGCCGCCAGCGAGTGCGTCCCGTTTATCAAAACGGGCGGGCTGGCGGACGTGGTCGGGGCTCTTGCCCCCGTTCTGGCCAGGGAAGGGCATGACGTCCGCGTCATGCTCCCGCTCTACGGTCAGATCCCGGCGAAGTATACCGAAAAGCTGGAGCATGTCACCGACTTTGAGATCACCCTGGGCTGGCGCCGCCAGTACTGCGGGATCGAAAAGCTTGTGCAGGACGGCGTGATCTTCTACTTCGTCGACAACAAGTTCTACTTCGACCGCAGCTACATCTACGGCATGGGCGGCGATGAGTATGAGCGCTATGGCTTCTTCTGCCGTGCCATCCTCAACAGCCTGCCTGAGCTCGACTTCCAGCCGGACGTCATCCACTGCAACGACTGGCAGACCGGTATGGTCCCCGCGCTTCTGAAGATCCAGTATGCGCACCTGCCGTTCTATGCATCCATCAAGACCATCTTCACCATCCATAACCTGCAGTATCAGGGCATCTTCGGAATCCGTGAAGTGCAGGATGTGCTTGGCCTGGGCGACAGTCTGTGGACGAATGACAAACTGGAATGCTTCGGCTGTGCCAACTACATGAAGGCCGGTCTCGTCTATACCGACCTGATCAATACCGTCAGCCCGTCCTATGCAGAGGAAATCCAGACCGCCTACTATGGCGAGCGCCTGGACGGCCTGCTCCGTGCACGCCAGCACGAACTCTACGGCGTGCTCAACGGCCTGGATGTGGTCGACTATGATCCTGAGCATGACCCGCATATTGCAGCCAACTTCACCGCCGACAATCTGGAAGGCAAGGCTGTCTGCAAGCGCGCACTCCAGGAAGAACTCGAACTCGAGGTCAATCCGGATGTCCCGATCATCGGCATGATCGGCCGTCTCACCAACCAGAAGGGTCTGGACCTGGTGGACTGCGTCATCGGCGATATCATGAACGAGAATGTACAGCTGGTGGTCCTGGGTATGGGCGACAACCGGTATGTCAATCTCTTCCTGTGGGCCGAAGGCGAGTACAAGGGCCGTGTGGCGACCCGGTTCACCATGGACTCCGCTCTGGCACACCGCATCTATGCCGGCTGCGACATGCTCCTCATGCCCAGCCAGTTCGAGCCCTGCGGCCTGAGCCAGATGATGGCCATGCGCTATGGCACACTGCCCATCGTCCGTGAGACCGGCGGCCTGCGCGATACCGTGCTCAGCTACAACGAAGAGACCGGTGACGGCAATGGCTTCACCTTCTTCAACTACAACGCGCATGATATGCTGCACGTCATCCAGCGCGCTCTGGACTACTACCAGAATCATAAGGATATCTGGAAGACACTCCAGCACCGCGGCATGACCACGGACTTCAGCTGGACGCGTTCTGCCAACAAGTACCTCGAGCTCTACCGCGGTGTGGTGGGCGAAGCCCCGCTGCGCGATCCGCGTGAGCCCGAAGATGTGGCCGAAGCCGAGCCCAAGCCCGTGAAGAAGCCGGCAGCCAAACGTACCACCAAGAAGGCCGAGGGTGCAGCTGAACCCAAGAAGCCGGCCCGCAGCCGTGCCAAGAAGGCGGATGCGGAAGCTGCAGAAGGCGAGAGCGCACCCAAGAAGACCACCCGGAAAAAGGCCGAGCCTGCTGTGGAAGGCGAAGTCAAGAAGCCTGCCCGCAAAAAGAAGGCAGAGCCGGCAGCCGAAGGCGAGACCCCGGTAAAGAAACCGCGGACCACCAGGAAAAAGGCTGCTGAGACCGAACCCGCAGCGACCCCGGAAGCATAATCTGATCCGGTAGATTCTCCGGCGCATCGGAAACGATGCGCCGGTTTTTTATGCAGCCGGCCATCCGGGAAAACAGCCCTGGCTCTC
>ONWQ01000290.1 GCA_900321565.1 uncultured Eubacteriales bacterium | reverse complement strand
GTCTCTCACGAGCCAGCTTGCGTATAATAACACCATCTCTTTTCTCTGTCAAGCTGTTTTTTGAAGTTTTTTGACTTTTTTCTCATAATTCAGCCGAAGCCGAACGGACGCATTTTAGGGCATGTTATGAGGTTTTCTGCAATGTCCTGTTCTTTTTGCAAACCTTGGGTTTGCTCTGTATAGACATAACTATATCTCGTGTTTTGCATCTAACCTTATACATGACTATGCTTTTTCCGGTTTTCCGAACATTGCACGCAAGTTTTCAGATTTTGTTTGTTATTCCGACGTGTCCAGCATCCAGCACCTTCGTTACAACACATCCACCAAG
This sequence comes from uncultured Eubacteriales bacterium, assembly GCA_900321565.1. Taxonomy (GTDB): domain Bacteria; phylum Bacillota; class Clostridia; order Christensenellales; family Aristaeellaceae; genus UBA2943. The sequence goes on along the minus strand of ONWQ01000290.1, from coordinate 20,352 downwards.
GCAGATTTCACCTTGATAGAATACCGCACTCTGTCCGGGTGTAATTGCTCTCTGCGGCTCAAGTGCATGAATCAGTGTTTTCGTCCCATTCCAGCACACCCTGACAGGCTGGTCCTTCTGACGATACCTGAACTTACATGTGCAGTCCAGCCAGGTTCCCTCTGCCGCCGGAGATTCACGCACCCACGTCAGATCCTCACCTTCGCACTCCTGTGAATACAGCATGGGGTGATCTTCTCCCTGCGCTACAAGAAGACGGTTGTTGTCCAGATCCTTTCCAATTACAAACCAGCTTCTTCCGTCACCGCATCCACCAATCCCAAGGCCTCGCCGCTGACCCAGCGTATAGTACATCAGCCCGTCATGTCTGCCCACTACATGGCCTTCAGGATCTGTCATATCGCCTGGCTGGGCAGGCAGATAAGTGGAAAGAAATTTCTTAAAATTCCGTTCTCCGATAAAGCAGACACCTGTTGAATCTTTCTTCCCGGCTGTGATCAGGCCATGCTGTTCGGCAATCGCCCGTACCTCCTGCTTTGTCATGCCACCCACCGGAAAAATAGTTTTCTTCAGCTGGCCGCTGTGAACCATGTACAGGAAGTAGCTCTGATCTTTGCCAGCATCAACTCCTCTGAGCAGATCGCCCTGCTCATTGGTGCGCACAAAATGGCCTGTCGCTATGTGCGCTGCACCAAGCTGCATCGCAAAGTCCAGAAAAGCTTTGAACTTGATCTCCCGATTGCACAGCACATCCGGATTCGGTGTTCTTCCCGCACGGTATTCCTTAAGAAAATAACTGAACACCCTGTCCCAGTATTCCCTTGAAAAATTCACAGCATAGTAAGGAATCCCTATGCGATCGCAGACACTGCGCACATCCTGCCAGTCCTCTTCCGCAGTGCATACGCCGTTCTCATCATTTTCTTCCCAGTTTTTCATGAAAACGCCGATTACATCATACCCCTGTTCTTTCAGAAGCAGTGCCGCAACCGATGAATCGACACCTCCTGACATACCGACAACCACACGCGCTGACACGTTCTTATTCCATCTCCTTAAGGCGTTCAATGACTCTCTCCGCAACTGTCTTTGCAATTGTTTGCACATCGCCGGAAGCATCCACAACCACAAAACGCTCAGGCTCTCTCGAAATCATGGCATGATATGCATCTTCCACCCGGGCATGGAAAGCTTCACCGGCAATTTCCATACGGTCAGGCGTAGTTGCATGCATGCGTCTGCTGAGAGCCACTTCATGCGGAAGATCAAGAAAAACCGTCACATCAGGCCGAAGTGTCCCCACCGCGTAGGTGTTCATTGCCACAACCTCTTCCACACCAAGGCCACGCCCGCCTCCCTGATAAGCAACGGATGAGTCAAGAAAGCGATCACAAATCATCAGCTTTCCATCCCTTACAGCAGGAAGTATCACATCATGAACATGCTGTGCCCTGCTGGCAGCATAGAGTAACGCTTCTGTTTGTGCAGTCATTTCTGCATTCTCTCTGCTCAGGATCAGTGTACGGATTTTTTCTGAAATCGGACAGCCACCCGGTTCTCTGCTTTCAACAAGTTCGTATCCATATCTGGACAGATGGTCCTTCAGCATGGTCAGCTGAGTACTCTTTCCACTCCCATCCAGGCCTTCCATACTCAGGAACTGTCCTCTTGGAACCGGCATGCCTGCACACAACACTTGAATCAGGTCCTCTACCGTTTCCGCGTAGATGTTACAGCCTGCCTGTTCAAGTTCTTCCCTCGAACCGTATCCATAGCCCACACCTACGGAACCGATACCTGCTCTCTTGGCGCCTTCAATGTCAAATTTTCGGTCACCCACCATGCACGCATGATCATAGTGTTCCGGCAATGCTTTCCGTATCAGTTTTTCCTTATCGGCATCCTTTGTATCCATATCCGGTCCGACTACCCGGTCGATAAAATGACTCAAACCAAAATGCTCCAGAATACGTTCCGATGGCGACTGTGGTTTTCCGGTCGCAACAGCAACAAAAACGTCATTTGCCTTCAGAGTCCGCAGCAATCTGCGTATTCCCGGATACACTCGGTTTTCAAACAGTCCGGTCGTAACATACCGCTCTCTGTAAACACGGACAGCCTCCACTGCCTGTGTATCATTCATACCCATGAAATTCACAAACGAATAATGAAGAGGCGGGCCAATGAACTTCCTCAGTTCTTCTGCATCAGGCACCGGATAGCCCATCCGTTCCGCCACATAGCGGATACTGTTAAAAATACCTTCCTCACTCTGAGTCAGTGTACCATCAAGATCAAAGACTACTGCCTGACGCATAGCATCATGTCTCCTTCCATTCCAAAGCGATCATTCGGCGTATTGTTTCCAAGAATTTCAATTACTTCTCTGCTGATCTTTTCGCCCGGCACAACCAGCGGAATACCAGGCGGATAAAGCCCGGCTGCCTGAGCACAGATTCTGTCCTGAGCCTGTCTGTAATTAATATACTCCGTGTCGGAAAGGGCTGCCACACGGAGTGGCATCACAGCTTCAGGAATCGGTGGCAGAGTATCAAAAAGCGCAGCATCCTTGCCAAAGCCCCAAACACGCTTAAGCAGCGACTCAAGCCGATAAACCACTTCGGGCTGCATGCCTGCACCATACAGACATACTACCTGGTTCCGGTCCGCCATTTCCACGTCATAGGAAAGCTCAGAGAGCTGTTTCATCAGCTTTTTACCGCCCTGCGGTGCACGGATAACCAGGTGCAACGGATCGAAACAGTACCCTGTTTCCTTTGTCCACGCTTCCTGAGGATTTCCGTACCCTATTTCGCTCAGACTCCGTTTTACATTCTGTAATGTCTGCGCCAGTTGCTCCAGATGCCTGACCCCACGCTCTTCCATATATGCACGACTGTCGTCAACAGACTGCAAAAGAAGAAAGCTTGGAGATGATGTCTGTTCTCTCCGTATCACACGCATAGCCGATTTCATATGCGCAGCACTGGACGCATGGAGCACTGCACTCCCCGTAAGTCCCGGCAAAGTTTTATGCACAGACTGAACCCAGTAGTCTGCCCCGAAGTCTCCGGCACTGGATATCCCATTCAGCCACGGAAAATGTGCGCCATGTGCCTCATCCACTACCAGCCGGACCCCTCTCCGTCTGGCTTCTCTCGCAATCCGCTCAAGCGGAATACAGCCGCCATAATAATCGGGTCTTGTCAGAAGCAGACACTTCGCTTCCGGCGTTTTCTTTAAAGCCTCCAGGACATCATCCTCTGCAATATAACTGTACCCGTCCTGGGTTTGTCTCAGGCAAATCCAGGAGACCCTCAGTCCTCCTATTATACATGCCGCCTGTGCAGACAGATGTGCATTCCTGGGTAGTATGACTGTATCCCCATCCCTGAGTTCTGCTTCCAGCATGGCATGAATTCCCTGTGTGGAACCATTGTGCAGAAAAACAGTTGCTTTTGCGCCCGCCGCTGCAGCATACTGCTCCTGTGCTTCCAAAATCGCGTGCACAGGACTGTAAAGATCGTCGGTTGCATCTGTCTCTGTTGTATCAAGCTCATACAGGTCTCCCACAGGAAACGGAGCCAGACCGCCATGCCCCGGCATATGTCCTCTTGTCCTCAGGGCCGCTGCTTGCAGCATGTCGTGAATCGGACGATCTGCCATGCCGTACCTCCTTTAGAAAAAGCCGCGGCCTTTAGGGTCGCGGCCTGATATTCAGACTGTAAACCGAGCTTCCAGCATATCTGCAGCTCCATCCATCCAGTTTTGCCTCAGCGACTCAATTCTGCCCGCATCACACGATGCAGCAATTGATGGGTCCATTGGAATCTGTGCAAGGACAGGTATTGAATGTTCCTCTGCTATACGCAGAGTCTTTCCTTCACCAAACGGATAAATCTTCCGTCCGCAGTCCGGGCACAGCATAAAACTCATGTTCTCTACCAGCCCAAGGATCGGAACATTCATCATTTTGGCCATATTGACTGCTTTTGCAACAATCATGTCCACCAGTTCCTGCGGGCTTGTCACAACAATGATCCCGTCTACCGGAAGCGACTGGAAAACCGTCAGCGGAACGTCCCCGGTTCCCGGAGGCATATCCACAAACATGTAGTCCACATCTCCCCAGGCAACGTCTGTCCAGAACTGTTTTACCGTCCCCGCAATCAGGCTTCCCCGCCAGACAACCGGGTCTGTATCATGCTCCAGAAGAAGATTTGTGGACATCATCCGGATTCCGCCAGCAGTCTGTGCCGGCAAAATTCCAAGTTCGTTGCCCATCGCCTTATCTTCAACACCGAAAGCCCTGGGAATACTCGGCCCTGTAATATCTGCATCCAGTATTGCAGCCGCATGTCCACGCCGCTGCATTTCCACGGCCATAAGACTTGTTACAAGGCTTTTTCCTACGCCACCCTTGCCACTGACAATGCCGATCACATGCTTGACATTGCTATAGGCATTCATGGGTGCTCTCAAATCAGCTTGCTCACACTTACTCTGGCAAGTGGAACAGTCATGAGTACATTCAGACATGTATTTCACCTCGGTCAAAAGCATAGCACGAAGCATCACGGAAAGCAATGGACCCGTAAAATCCGGCTCTGTTTTGTTTTTGTGTCGTGTAACCGTGTTTTTACAGCCGCCAAGAAAAAAGTCCTTGTCACAGGAAGGTTGAAAAGGGTAAAATAAAGTGCCAGATTACCGCCTGTATTCCTTTCAAATCAGGCAGAAAGGTATATATATGAAAATACTTGCACGATGGAAGACGCTTTCATTGGCCGGAATCCTGATCATCCTGGCACTGATGTTGAGCGCATGTTATATTCCACCTGACGAAATCACTTCGTTGCCACAATCTACAGCCGGGCAAAGCCGGCTTCCTTTCCAGACAGTCGTCCCCGTTACCCCTACGCCAACACCTACCCCAACGGCAGACCCGCACGCCACTGTAAACTGGGATGGCTGGGATTCCATTACAACTCCTAATTCACCTGTCGCAACGGTGCCTGGCGCTACCGGCAGCCCGACACTCATGGTTCTCGCCACGCCTACTCTGGCACCTCTGCGGACAGTACAGGTAGTCACTTCCAGACCGACTTCCACGCCTTCTCCGGTGCCCACCGCAATGAGAAAAGGCTCTTCCGGCTCCAGTGTACGCACGGTTCAGCAGCGGCTGAAAACCCTGGGGTATTATACAGGCAGCGTAGACGGCTCATTCGGCACCGCAACCGAAAACGCAGTAAAGGCCTTCCAGAGAGCAAACAACCTGACAGTCGATGGCAAGGTTGGCACGGAAACGCTTCGCAAGATGAACAGTTCCAGTGCTGTCGCCGCTCCCAAACCCACAGCAACACGTACCCCGAGACGGACCGCAACGCCTACACCCCGGCGAACCGCAACACCTACGCCAAGACCCACAGCCACCAGAACGCCAAGGCCCACATCAACTCCTAATACCGAAAAATACCTCCGTTCTGAGTCAGAGGGTTCTTCCGTGACGCAGATGCAGCGCAGGCTTATAGAGCTCGGCTGGCTTGCAGGAAAAGCTGACGGCGATTACGGAAGTGCCACTGAAGCCGCTATCAGAGCCTTCCAGAGTGCCGGCCATCTCTGGACAGACGGTATAGCCGGACCAGATACACTCTCCCTTCTGTATTCATCCAACGCCCCGAAAGCCTCCAATGCAGCGGCATCCATAGGTGAAAAGCTTGAAGCAGGCGCCGAAGGTCAGGCAGTCCGTGCACTCCAGCGCCGTCTCCGTGAACTCGGTTATTACAAGGGTTCCGTAGATGGCAGCTATGGCCGGGAAACCGAAGCGGCTGTCATGGCTTACCAGCTGGCTACCGGCCTGAAAGTGGACGGGATTGCCGGAGAAGACACACTGTCCAGTGTATACAGTAGCTCCGCCGCAGATTCCCGTAATGCCGCATCACCTGCATCCACATCAACACAAATCTCTTCCACCGGGTATGTTACTCTTGAACAGGGTTCTACCGGTACTGCAGTAAGGGATCTGCAGCAACGTCTCAAAGATCTCGGTTTCTATAACGGTTCCATTGACGGCAGTTATGGGAACGCCACGGTCACAGCCGTCATTTCCTTCCAGGCCAGCCGGCATCTGAAGACTGACGGGAAGGCCGGACCGGCAACCCAGAGAGCTTTATACTCAACTTCTTCCGGTTCCACAACCTATTCCACACTCAATCCGGGTACCTACAGCAATGCTGTTCGGAACATGCAGTATACACTGTATGAGCTTGGATATTACGATGGAAGTGTGGACGGTATATACGGTTCAACCACAGAAGATGCTGTCCGTGCATTCCAGATTCAGAATGAGATCAAACCGGTCGATGGAATCGCAGGCAATGCAACTCTGCAAAAGCTCTACTCTTCCAGCGCAGTCCCTGAAGCGGCACCTGCTACGACATTCGCCACACTCTATCCCGGAGACAGTGGAGAAAGCGTCCTCGAGCTTAAAGATGCACTGCTGCAGCTTGGATATGAAACAAGCAGAAATGCTGAATATGACTACAGCACAGAACAGGCCGTCAAACAATTCCAGGCCAGGAACGGGTTGAAAGTCGATGGTGTTGCCGGAAACGACACCCAGCGGAAGCTTTACTCCAGCAATCCCGTACCTAACAAATAACCGACACAAAAACCGTCAGCAGAAATTCAACGTTCTGCTGACGGTTTTTCGATTATCGATCTGGCAACTGCTGTTTTCGGCTGCCTGCAAACACCCTGAACAGATAGGTCCCCACTGCCATTCCCAACGCAATCATGGCAATTGCCGTCATGGCACCAATTCCGGCAGCCAGTCCTTCATCGGTTTCATTGCGTGCCAGCAGTTCCATACACCGGAACAGTCCAAGGCCCGGCACCATGGGAACAATAGACAGAGTTGTGAAAATTGTTGAAATACATCGCATCTTCCGGGCACACGCCTGTCCCAGCAAGGTTCCGCAAAGTGTGCCTGCAAACATCGCCGCTGCCTCCGGAACGCTCTGCAGCGTAAGAAAATAGTACAATGTATAGGCAATTCCTCCGATTATACTTGCCGGAAACACAGTCTTCATCGGCGCATGCAGAAGACATGCAAATCCTATTGTGCCAGCGAATGATGATACCAGGATCACAAGCAGTTGCAACACATCAGACACCCCCTGTCACCATCCGAATCAGGTAAGTCCCGCACAGCGCACCAACCGCAATCAGCGAAGCGGTAAGTACTGCCTGTGAAAAATGCGAAACCCCGGACACAATATCACCACGCATGGTATCCTGTACTGCATTCGTCATGGACAGCCCCGGCAGCAGTGGCATTAACGCGCCTGCAATCACAGCATCCGTCAATAATACACCTGTAAAATACTGGAGTGTCATGGGGATCAGTGTAGAGGCAAAGCTCCCTGCAAGCACTGCAGCAAAAGATCGCATATGAAACCTGCCCAATACACCAGACATGCCTTCCACAAGAAAACTCACAGCACAGGCAACAAATGCATCCACCAGCCTGCCGCCGAACATCGCAGCAAACCCCGCAGCACAGATCCCGGACGCGATCATGTGAAAAAGCCAGGACCTCTGCTTCATCCGTTGAATGGCTGCCAGTTCTTTTTGGGCTTCCTGCCAGGTCATTCCTTCGTGCTCTACCCGACGGGAGATCCTGTTTACCTCATCAACACGTTCCAGATTCGTACCGCCCCGGTATACCCTCTGAATTCCGGTCTTGACCTCACCCATCCGGGTCTTGCAACTGATGAACAGGCCGCTTGGCACAGCAAAGCTTTCCACATTCTCAAGGCCAAATGCGTGCCCCATTCTGCAGACTGTTTCTTCAACCCGGTATGTTTCCCCGCCGTTCTCCATAATCAGTCTGCCTGCCAGCTGCAGGGTTTCCAGTATGCTCTCGGTTTCTTCACCCTGAATCACGGGTTCCATTCATCCAGTCCTCCTGAAGACATTCCATGGTCGGACCATTGTAATAAGTTCATCTACCGTCGTCAAGGCATCTTTTCGGCAGTATGATCATACAAAATAAGGGCTTCAGATCCATAAATGATGATCTGTAACCCTTTCTGTTCAGAAATAGTGCAGCGGATTCGTACGCAGCATCAGTACTTCCAGCTCCGTTTAAGCCAAAGTATGGAAAAATGCCATTCCGAAGAAAACAGCTTTCACTCCTAACAACACCCTGAATAAGCAGCTGAAACAGTATTCCGGTCAGAATCATCTGCCCGCATCCTCATATGCCTTATACTGTTTGCTGTATCCGTTCCGATACAGGACCCGATGCGGAACAAGTCCCTGCACCAGGTCCCACCGGTACAGGTCTCACCTTTTCGTTTGTGCCGGATGCAGGTATTCCCGCATCGGCCTGACGGTCACAAACCACGCAGATCGCGTCAGGTTACTCCCCTGCTGTAGCTGTATCATAAACCGGACAGCTGTGCATTGAAAGTACAGAAACTGACAACTGGGACGCGATTCACGTCAGTTTGGTTGTTTCAGACACCGGAACTCACCTGTTGCAGTTTTCTGGCTCTGTCCAGAACCGGCTGAAGGAACTGACCAGTATATGACTTTTTGTTTTTTGCAATCTCTTCCGGTGTACCGGTTGCTATAACACGTCCGCCTTCATCGCCGCCTTCCGGCCCAAGATCAATGATTGCATCCGCAACCTTGATAACATCCAGGTTATGCTCAATAACCAGCACAGTGTTCCCGGCCTCTACAAGCCGCTGTAACACTTTTACAAGGCTGGATACGTCTTCTGAATGCAGGCCGGTTGTAGGCTCATCAAGCACATAGATTGTCCTGCCCGTTGATTTTCTGGAAAGTTCTGTTGCCAGTTTTACGCGCTGTGCTTCGCCGCCCGAAAGGGTTGTTGCTGCCTGACCCAGTTTCATGTATCCCAGACCAACGTCATACAGAGTTTCCAGCTTCCGCATGGCTGCCTGATGGTTTTCAAAAAAATGCATGGCCTCTTCAACGGTCATCTCCAGAATATCATAGATATTCTTGCCCCTGTATGTGACTTCCAGCGTTTCACGGTTGTACCGCCTGCCACCACACACTTCACAGGGAACATAGATATCCGGCAGGAAGTTCATCTCTATTCTGACCAGACCGTCGCCCTGACATGCTTCGCAGCGGCCACCCTTGACATTGAAAGAAAAACGGTTCTCTCTGTATCCCCTGGCCTTTGCTTCACTACTCATGGCAAAAATCTTACGGATCATGTCAAACAGGCCGGTATATGTTGCAGGATTCGATCTTGGTGTCCTGCCGATCGGACTCTGATCAATCATGATGATTTTATCCAGATTTTCCTCGCCTTCCATGGACGCATATTTCCCAGGCCGGAGTCTTGCCCGGTTCAGGTCTCTGGCCAGGGTTTTATAAACAATTTCGTTAACCAGACTGCTTTTTCCCGAACCGCTGACACCAGTCACCACACAAAGGACACCCAGTGGTATACTGACATCAATCTGCTTAAGATTGTGTTCTGCTGCACCATGGACAGTCAGATAACCTGTCGGCTTTCTTCTCACAGCCGGCAACGCTATATACTTCTTCCCGGACAGATATTGTCCTGTAAGACTTTGTTCACATGCAATAATATCCTCAACCGTACCCTGTGCAACGATTTCGCCACCGTGGACACCTGCACGCGGCCCGACATCCACAATCCAGTCTGCTGCACGCATTGTATCCTCATCGTGTTCCACGACTATTACTGAGTTTCCGAGATCCCGCATATGCTTCAGTGTGTCTATCAGTTTCTGATTGTCCCGCTGATGAAGACCAATGGATGGCTCATCCAGTATGTACAGTACTCCCATAAGAGCTGAGCCGATCTGTGTCGCCAGGCGTATGCGCTGCGCCTCTCCGCCGGACAGGGTTGCTGCTCCCCGGGACAGTGTCAGATAGCCAAGGCCAACATCATCCAGGAAACCCAGTCGTGCCATGATCTCCCGGAGAATCGGGGCTGCAATCATCTTTTCTTTGGGTGAAAACTGCTCCGGCAGCTGTTCAAAAAACTGCTTACTGTCACGCACGCTCAAATCGGAGACTTCTGAAATATTCCGCCCATGAACGGTCACCCCCAGCACTTCAGGCTTCAGCCGACGACCCCGGCAGGCAGGACATACCTCTTCAGCAAAATAATCCTCATACATCTGTTTGCTGGCGTCAGACGTCGTCTCGCGATATCTGCGCTCCATAGTTGGAATCACACCTTCAAATGTAGAGGAATAGGTCATAGGTCCACGACTTGATATATACTGAACCTCAATCTTATCGTCCCCCGTACCATACAGAATCGCATGCATCGCCTGTTCCGGGAGCTCCTTAACCGGAACATCCATACTAAACCCGTATTTCTGTGCCATACCCTGAAGATACTGCATTGCGATTCCGTTTTCATCACTCACATTGAACCCTGGCGCATTCAGCGCACCTTCATTCAGGGACAAATCCTTGTTCGGAAAAATGGCATCCGGGGAAATCTTCATCTGCACACCAAGACCTGAGCACACCGGGCACGCACCGAATGGACTGTTAAAGGAAAACATACGCGGTGTCAGTTCCTCAATGGAAATTCCACAGTCCGGACATGCATAATTCATGGAAAACAGCAGTTCTCCCTGATCAAACATGTCCATGATCACAAGCCCGCCGCTTCTCACTGTTGATGTCTCAATCGAATCCGTCAGGCGCTTCTGAAATTCCTTTCCCGGGCGAACAATGAGACGGTCTACCACCAGTTCTATGCTGTGCTTTTTCTTCCGGTCTAATTCCGGTGCCTCGTCCAGCTCATAGATCTCTCCGTCAATGCGCACACGGACAAACCCGTTTTTTCTTGCATCATCCAGGACCTTCTGGTGTTCCCCTTTTCGTCCCCGAACAACCGGAGCCAGGACCTGCATTCTTGTACCCTCAGGAAATGTCTGAACTGCATCCACCATCTGATCCACCGTCTGCTGCCGGATCTCCCGGCCACATTTCGGGCAATGTGGTATGCCTGTACGTGCCCAGAGCAATCGGTAATAATCGTGGATTTCTGTCACCGTGCCCACGGTTGATCTTGGGTTCCGGCTGGTGGTTTTCTGGTCAATGGAGATCGCCGGGCTCAGACCTTCGATGACATCAACATCCGGTTTTTCCATCTGTCCCAGAAATTGTCTCGCATAACTGGACAGACTTTCCACATATCGTCTCTGACCCTCTGCATAAATGGTATCGAATGCCAGAGAGGATTTGCCCGATCCCGAAAGCCCGGTCATAACGACCAGTTTGTTTCTCGGTATACTCAGGCTGACATTTTTCAGATTATGCATCCGTGCCCCACGGATGACCAAATTCTCATTCATGAAGTTCTGTGCTGCTCCTTTTCTTCATTCCCTGTCCTGAGGGCTTGAGCAGTGTAACACATTCCCTGAATCCCAGCAATTCCACACCGAGAAAAATTGCAGAGAAAAAGCCGGCAGAAATCTCTGTCGGCTCTCATAAACCAGGTTTTCAGGCTTTCGCTGCTCTGACTGCATCAGCAATGGCTGCATCCTTGCAGTAAGGGAAGAACAGTTCATCAAACTTTTCTCCGGCAAGTGTGGAACGTACGAACTCAGGATCAAGATCCTTCAGAATTTCTGTCAGCGGACGATATGTCACCTTTTTTACTCCGTCCAGAATCTTCTTATTTGCCTGTTCCGGTACAACGCGTTCCTTCGGGTATCCCTGGCCATGCCCAAACCCGAACAGCTGCTGGAAGATCATCTCCAGTTTCAGTTCTGCACCCCAGCCAAAATCCTTGGCAAAAGGCAGAGCAACACAGTTACCATCATTAATCTGTGCAAACATGAATCCGTCTGACGGATCTGACAGATGTCCGCAAAGCACGCCAGGGAATGAGTTGCATGCAAGCATGGCACCTTCACCCGTGCCACAACCCGTCACAACATAATCCACAGCACCACTTTCCAGAAGGATCGAAGCCAGAAGTCCGATCTTAACATAAGTCAGCTGGCAGGCATCTTCCGCTGAATACATTCCAAAGTTAACCACCGTATGCCCCATGGGTTCCACAACCTTCTTGAGGCAGGCTTCAATCATGCCATTCTTGGCTGCCTGGCTGTTTTCATTTATAAGTGCAATCCGCATATTCATCATCCTTTCTTGGTTATAATTTCAAACCCGTAACGCAGGTATCTTATCATGACACGGGTACAAACTCAACCCACTTCATCTTTAAGCCCAAAAACAGCAAGCACAGTTCTGCGCAGTCTCGGCATATACCCCCACTGATCCTGCATATTTCGTCCCCTGGCCGGATCAAGAAAAGATATTCCCGCCTGATCAAAGGAAAGGCTGTCCAGCGGCCAGCCGGGCATGCGCGCTTCCACAGGCTGTGCACGCATGACAAATGCTGTTTTCAGCAATTCTTCCCTTTCCGGTTCAAAGGGCAGGTATCGGCCACCTGATTTCATGGCAAAAGCATCCAGATAGTATGCTGTTACCTTGCCGCCAATGCCCCGGATCAGTCCCGAATAGTATGCCAGCATTTCTTCATCACTGAGCCGGATTCCATACGGCGTCCGCAGATGGAGTCCCGGCTGACGCGAATCATCTGCCGGAAGCTCATCCCACCTCATCCCCGAATCTGTCGTGATTACATTCTCTGCATAACATCCATAAAACATGGCTTTTTCCATAGCATTTTCCACAGGCGTCCTGCCTGTTTCCTCTGGTTCTTCATGAATCCCGAGCTGTGCCGGAGTCAGAATTCTGCATTGGGTACCATGAAACAGATGCTGAAAAAACAGTTGTTTGGATGGGTTTGTAGTGCCCGCAAGTATTTCTTTTGTGCTCAATTTCTGTCCTCTTTCTGAATCCTTCAACAAAAAGTGCTGCGCACGCAAAGCGTGCGCAGTTTTTCATTGATACCGGATTGCTCGATAATCACGGACCAGACTGGGCCAGTCCGTCTGGATTACATCAATGCCCTTGTCCATCAGGCGTCCCCAGCCATATTCAGCTCCCTGATCGATGGAACGATCATCATCCAGGCCACCATATAACGCTTCCATAGGATCGTAGTCTGTGATCACCAGTGCGTTTACCCAGCAGAAGAGCCCCTGATCATGGATTGCAGCAATTGCTCTGTCTGAAAAGAGCTCATCTTCGGGTGTCTTTGCGATCAGTTCAACTCCTACTACATTCAGTTCCGGATATGCACAGGCTTCTTCCACTTCCTTCAGAGTGGAACAGATCGGCATGAACATATATTTGTTTGGGTGTGCATTCAGCTGATCCAGAATCCAGCGTTCACGAAGCGGTGCCTTCAGCAGCGCCTGATGTAACATATGAGGAAACCGGTCAAGAATCTCCAGCACTTTTCCCCCGGCCCGCCAGGAACGATCAATATTGATCAGCTCATCGTGATTCAGGGCTGCACAGACTGTTTCCAGGCGTTCAACCCGTTGCAGGCATGGTACCCCGAGTGCGTTCAGACAGTCATATTTTTCCAGCTGCCGGCTGGTCATATGCAGTGCATTCCACGGCGGACCAAATAATACGGGTTCAACACCGTCGTGCAGTGAATATACCACCCCGTCCCGCGTAATCGTTGTATCCGTCTCCACAAAGTCTGCACCCATCTGAAGTGCCGCTTTGTATGCAAGCGTGGTATTCTGTATGACATTCCCATGCCAGCTTCCACGGTGTGCTGCAATCAGCACTTTTTTGTCCTCGAACCGTTGATTCAGAAGCCGATTGATGTCAGCATACCGTTTCTGTCCAAACACGCTTCATTACTCCTTCAAGTCATCCCGGTTGCCCCGTCCATAGACCAGATACAGGACGACACCGGATATAATCATCATCAGCACTGCATACACAAACGTCAGCGCCATGCCATTGGGATTCGTTCCCATATCTTCTGTCAGACTTTTGATCTTTACACCCAGTGTCGGGTTTGTCGGATGATACAGGAAGGCGGACATATCATAGTCTGTCAGCAGGGAATTGAAATTCAGGGCCGCAATAGCCATGACTGTCGGCAGAATAACCGGGAAGATAACCCTGCGGAACGTATACAGTTCTCCTGCACCCATGTTCCTTGACGCATCTTCCAGTGCATTATCCAGAGAGAAGAAAGCTGCTTTGGTCATACGCATGGTAAACGGCAGTTTAATGATCACATACCCGAACAGCAACAGGATCAGTGTTCCGATGAGTGGCTGGTTGAACATATACCAGCGCGGCTGATTATAATTCAGCATCAGGCTCAATGCAATCATGGTTGTCGGGAGCAGCCAGGGGATCATAAGGCCATACTCCAGGAAATTAGAGCCAATGGAATGTCTGCGTTTCTGAATATACCGGCATGCCATCACAACCAGCAGCCCCACCACAACTGCTGCAACAGAAGAATACAGTATGGATACCACAAAAGGCCGGTAAGCCGAGTTGGCAGAAAGCAGAGACCGGTAATTCTCCAGTGAGAAAGTACTGAAGTCCAGCTGTCTGGACTGAATATGGACCGTATCCGAGAACGAGAACAGAACGATCATGATTACCGGAATCACATAAATGACAAACAGCACATACGCATAAATGTGAACCAGGACATTCACGACAGGATTGGTAATCTTCTGCTTGATGATCTTGGTTTTAACCTTGGACACGGACATGTAATGTCCACGTCTTTCAATTGCTGTCATGACTGCAAGCAGGAGCATGGTCGCCAGGCCAAGAATCAGGGACAGAACTGCCGCCAGGCTTTTTGCGCTGGATGTAGTCATGTTGGCGAAATCATGAATCATCGGGTTAATAGTCTGAAAATCCGTTCCTCCGACCAGCATGGGTGCAGACATGGCTGAAAGCCCGGTGATGAATGTGAGAATGGTTACCGCAAACAGGGAAGGCAACAGCACGGGCAGCACAACACGCCGGAGAATATACCACTGACTTGCTCCCATGTTTCTTGCAGCTTCGACCGTCTGAAAGTCAACCGCTCGCATGGCGTTCCTGAGAAAGATCATATGGTTGGATGTACAGGAGAATGTCATGACAAAAAGTACCGCTCCATAACCCTGGAACCAGTTAATGTTCATGTCCGGAAATACAGACCTCAGTGCTGTGGTCAGAATCCCGTTACTGCCATATATGAACTTATAACCGGAGACCAGTGTCACACCACCATAGATCAATGTGGTCAGGTATCCCAGACGCAGTATCTTGGCACCCTTGATATCAAAGTACTCGGTAATCAGGACAAGGGATATCCCGACAACACCCACTGTAATGGAAAGTGTTGGCGCCAGAATAAAGGAATTCCGCAACGCTTTCATGGCGCGTTTGGATTTCAGAAGTTTATTGAATGTATCCGTGGAAAATGAACCACCTTCAAAGAATACCGTACCGAGGAGGTTCAGGATCGGTACAATCATCAGAGCCAGAATCACCCATAGAAAAACCACAGCCATGATCAGAATCAATACCATCTGGCCCGGAGTCATACGGGCCAGAGCAATCTTCATCCGCTCCATCGGTGTTCGACCCTGATTCAGTGCACGCTTCGTAGTCATGCCTGATCACCTGCCTCATAGGTCATCAGATGATCCGGATCCAGAGAAACCGTCACGCGGTCACCTTCATCAAAATACTTGTGCCCGTCATTCTTTTCAATGCACTTGAGCACCTGCCCCTGAACCTGAATCAGATACTTGAAATACAGACCAAAGTATTCCCGGCCCTGTACGGTTCCTTCAAAAGCTACCAGGTTTCCCTTTTCCGGTTCATTGACATGAATTCTTTCCAGTCGGATATACGTCGGCTTTTCTGCATTCATCGGACGGTTTGACTGCTGTGCAATCGCCCGGACAAAAGACGGCTCCAGTTTATTAATGTCCCCGATAAAATTGCAGGCAAATTCCGTAGCCGAGTGATTGTAGATTTCATAGGGCGTACCCGTCTGCTCAATCCGGCCTTTGTTGAACACGGTGATGCAGTCCGAAAGCGTTAGCGCTTCTTCCTGATCATGGGTTACATAGACTGTGGTAATCCCGAACTTGCGCTGCATTTCCTTCAGCTCACCACGAAGCTGCACACGCAGTTTGGCATCCAGATTGCTTAACGGTTCATCCAGACAGATGATTTCCGGATTGGTAACCAGTGCGCGGGCAATCGCAACACGCTGCTGCTGGCCACCGGAGAGTTCTGCAACCTTTCTGGCCAGCTGCTGCTCTGTCAGGTCTACTTTTCCGGCCATTTCCTTCACACGCCGGTCAATATCCGTTTTGTTGACTTTCTTGACCCTCAGGCCGAAAGCAATGTTCTCATAAACGCTCATAGTCGGAAACAGAGCATAGTTCTGGAACACCATGCCAATGTTCCGTTTTTCCACAGGTACATGCGTAATGTCCTTGTCCTTGACAAACACCTGCCCTGCCGTTGGCTCAATGAAACCGGTAATAGTCCTCAATGTCGTCGTTTTTCCGCATCCGGACGGACCCAGGAAGGTATAGAACTGGCCTTCATCCACATGAATATTAATGTCCTTCAGTGCTGTAAAATCCCCGAATTTTACCTCGATTCCCTTCAGGTCAATCATATCCATTCCTCCACTTCAAATAGTGTAAATTCAACGCTTTTCAGCCTGCACAATCCGGAACCCGGGTTGTGCAGGCTGAAAGGCCTGTTCCAAAATCGGGGGCAAGGTTATACCTTGCCCCCGACTCTATCGCTTTTGTATCGATCACAGGAGCTGCATTACTGCATATACTCGAGCATGATCTTTTCGCACCAGGCGTCAATATTGGCAGCAACAACAGCCCAGTCAATATTCTGTGCAGGGATCGAGCAAAGCTCAACCTGTACAGGATCTGCCTTTTCTGCAGCCTTTTCATTTGCCGGCATGGTGCCGAACTTCTCGGCCCATTCGCCCTGAATCTGCGCAGAACCGAACCATTCCACAAAGCGCTTTGCTTCTTCAACATTCTTGCTTACACTGGTAATGGCAACACCTTCCACAGCATACGGGATGCCTACTTCAGGGATTGCAACACCGGTGCTCGTGCCATACTGTTCATCATACTGAATTGCACCGGAAGACCACATCTGGCCCATCAGAACCGGAGAATCCGGATTGACGATCTGTGCATACAGATCTACACCGTCTTCCACAGGCGTGCCATGTGCAAAGAATGCTTCGATTGCAGCCCAGCCTTCTTCAGATACACCCAGTTCTCCGTCCGGATCCATATAACGGGTCAGGATACCAGCCAGCACGTTACGGGTTGTACCGCCAGTCAGCTTGATCTGGCTTTCATACTTACCCCAGAACTTTTCGTTTTCCCACAGGTCAGGCCAGTCCTTAGGCGCGTCTTCTTCAGAAACCTGATTCTTGTCATAAGCAAGCAGAATGGCCTGCTTGACGATTGCATAGTAGTAGCCATTGGGGTCGTTCAGGCCTTCACTGACTTCCGCTGCCCATGAGGGTGCATCATAAGCCTGCAGGATGCCACGTGAAATCAGATCATTCCAGATAATAGCATTCAGGCCAAACACAACATCACACGGTGTTGCTGCACCTTCGTTGATCAGTCTCTGCTGAACAGCGCCAGCGCCTTCTTCAACGATGGTCAGCTTATAACCGTCCTGCGCAGCACGCTCAACCAGCCAGTCTGCACGTCCGGAACTGCCGGAGTTCGTATATACGGTAAGTTCTACACCGGTTCCCTTGACATCAACACCAGTTGCGCCTTCTGCCAGTGCCGGCAGAATTGCCAGGCTCAGAAGCATCACAACAGACAATGCCAATGCAACAATCTTTTTCATACAATATCCTCCTTTTTATTCTGCCGCCGTTTTATGCGGTTTTGGAATCTGCCGATATTATATGCATTTTTGGTGCATACGTCAACCGTCCAAGCAATTACCATTTATAACATATTCAGTTGATTTCTGACTCAGTATCCCGGATTCCGGCTGAATTTACACCGCAATTCACAGCCGTTCCAGTGCGCGTACCTTTTCCTTTTCACCCAGTACAAGCAGAACATCCCCCGATGCGAACCGGAAGTCCGCTCTGGGTGAGACCAGCATATCTGTCCCGCGTCGTATTGCAAGTACACTGAGATCATACTTTTTCCTGACATCCAGCTGGCCCAAAGTGTGATCATCCCAGTCTGCGGGCATTTCAATCTCTACAATCTCGTGCAAATCCGACAGATTCATGGTTTCCATCATCTGTGGCATGACCAGCGCCCGTGCCGTTCTTTGTCCCATATCCCTTTCGGGGAAAATCACCCGGTCAACTCCGATTTTCTGGAGTACCTTGGCATGCAGATCATCCATGGCCTTGGCCACAATATGACGTGCTTTCATTTCTTTGAGAAGCATACAGATCAGGATGGAATCACGCATATTGCTCGCAATGGAAACAACGATGGAATCATAGTTTTCGACACCCAGACTCATCAGGATCTCATCGTCTGTTGCGTTTCCCTGAACCGCCTGCGTCACAAAAGGTGCAATATCGTCCACAATCCGTGCATCGCGATCCATGGCCAGTACCTCATGCCCCATCTGTGTCAGGGTCTTTGCCACGCTTGCACCAAATCTGCCCATGCCTATGACCAGAAACTGTTTTTTCTCATTTCGCATACATTTGCCTCCTCATCCGATAAACAGGTCTTCCTGCGGATAATGAATCCGGTTATGCACCAAATCCGGACGCCCGCTGAGTGCAATCATCAGTGTAAGCGGTCCAACCCGACCTACCATCATCATGGGAATCAGCACCATTCTGCTTACAGGCTGCAGGTTTGGTGAACCAATGGATGACACACCAACAGTTGCAACCGCGCTTGCGGTTTCCATCAACAGATCTGAAACCCTGAACCTGGATCCTTCAATAATGGATAGCGTTAACGTACCGGCAAGAAAGACAGTCCACGCTATCGCCAGAATTGCAACAGCCTGGCGTATCAGGGATTTCGGAAGCCTGCGGTGACTCAGGTTGACGTCCTCACGCCCACGGACAATACTGACCACAAAGAGAACAAAAACAGCCATCGTTGTGGTCTTCACGCCTCCGCCTGTAGATGCCGGAGATGCACCTATGATCATGAGAACGCATGAAAACAGTTTGCTCGAATCCCGCATGCTTCCAAGATCAATGGAATTAAAACCGGCTGTCCGCATGGTTACCGACTGAAAAAATGCATTCAGCAGCTGTTCACCAAACGGCTTGCCGCCCAACGTGGCAGGATTTCTGCACTCTGCAATCATGAAAAAACACGTTCCTGCCAGTAACAGAATTCCGGACGCCATCAGAACAGTTTTGGTATGAAGACTCCAGTTTTTCCATCTGCCAGGTCTGAAAACCACTTCTGCAATCACCGGAAAGCCGATCCCGCCAAGGATGATCAGCATGGCTGCCGTCAACAGCATCAGTGGATCGGCTGCATACTGTGTCAGACTACGATAATATCCAAAACAGTCAAAGCCTGCATTACAAAAGGCACTGACTGAAAGAAACACTGCATGCGCAATGCCATGCGCGGTACCATACCTGGGAATCATGCGAATGGCAAAAAGCAAAGCCCCCGTGCCTTCCACCACTGCGACCATAAGTGCATTCCGTCTGGCCATCGTACCAAGACCTGCCAGAGTATCCGCATTCATGGATTCCCTCATCAAAAGTCGTGTCCGCAGTGAAAGGCGCTGCCCCAGCATATGCAGTGCAAGACTGGCAAAGATCATGAATCCCAACCCACCAGCCTGGATCAGCACCAGAAGCACGGTCCGGCCAAACCAGGAAAATGCCGTACCCGTGTCCACAGCCACCAAACCTGTGACACATACAGCCGAAGTGGCAGTAAAAAGGCTGTCCCAGAACGAAAGGGAACGTCCGTTTCTGCCTGAAACCGGAAGTGCCAGTAAAACCGTACCAAGAATAATCAGGATTGAAAACCCGACCGTCATGACCATTTCCGGCCGCATGGGCTTACGTTTCTGTCTGATTGTCTCCAATCGTAAATCAACCTCCTGATTCACTCTCTGGAATGTATCCATGCAGGTCTTTGCTCTCCGGTGAAGAATTCAATCCTTTACCATCTTCAAAGGAGTCATTGCATGGAAAGAGTGTATGCCGCCATTGATTATAAATCTTTTTATGCATCCGTGGAATGCATGCATCGTGGTCTGGACCCTCTGCGTGCTCACCTTGTAGTAGCCGATGAATCCCGGACCTCGAAAACAATCTGCCTGGCCGTTTCTCCGGCCATGAAGGCGCTTGGATTACCAGGACGCTGCAGGCTGTTTGAAGTCGAG
>ONWQ01000469.1 GCA_900321565.1 uncultured Eubacteriales bacterium | reverse complement strand
TCCCGCTGAAGTTCTTTCACGATCCGCCGCGTTTCCGCGCTCTCCGGGGTTTCTGCCGCGGACTGCTTTTCCTCTGCAGCGAGCGGTTCGAGTGCCTCTGCTGCCTGTGTCCTGCCGGTCTCCCAGGCCGCCATGGTCCGGAGTCTGTTCTGCTGCGGGCTCGGGATCACGAATGCGATCAGGCACAGCACCGCCAGGGCTGCACTGATCAGCAGCTGTTTCCGGACAGGTCTGTTCCGCAGTTTTCTCAGGTCCATGCCCTGCAGTGCGCGCACAGCGTCCTCCCGCTGCATCTCTTCCATGGCACTTTGGCCTGTAAGCGTAAGCGCTGTGGTCACACGGTCCTTAAGCCCGGTTGCATCCATGGCCGCGGCCGCCTTTTTTTCAGGCACAGGCCAGCATAACCCGGCCACAGTCCCAAGAACGGCAACAGCGGGTATCAGCAGAAAGGCACGCCACACATCCGGGACCGGTATCAGAAAGCTGAGCACAAGACACAGCAGTGTGCATGCACAGCCGGCAAGAGCCCCATACACCAGCCCGCGGACAGCCTGAAGCCGATGCAGCCGCCGACGTCCGGGGCGCATCGCCTGTCGGATTGTAGTCATCTGCGCTTTCCTCTCCGGCGGCCCTCCACCCTGCGCACACGCAGAGCAGCGATCAGGGAAAAGAACAGGCCCATCAGGGTCATGCCGCCAATATTCAGTAAGACCAGAAGCGGGAAACCGATCTTCTGCATCATCATATAGGTCGCAAGAATCCTGCCCCAGCTCCGGTACAGGAACATATCATACAGCAGGTTGGTCTGGTCCAGAAGCAGGGATGCAGCGCCGATCCCCGGTTCAAAGTAGAACACCGGGCTGAACAGGCGCATGCATCCGGCGGCTGTCAGTGCATCATACTGCTGCTGATCATAGAGCACGTCTGTCACACGCTGGGTATACCCGAGAAAAGCCGGGAGTGTGCCCAGAAATCCGATCAGCAGGATCAGTATATAGGAGACAATGGTCGAAACCATGGTGGTACGACACAGGGAACTGGCAAACACGCCGATCGCCCCGGCAGCAAACGCCAGTGCAATCAGATAGCATTCCGTCAGCAGGATCTGGGACACGGTCACACCGCCGAGCAGCAGGTTCAGACACATGGCCGGCAGCCCGCACAGTACCACAAGCACAAGGCTCATCATGCTCTCCAGCAGTTTTCCCATCACGATCCGGTAAGCTCCGGTGCGTGTGACCAGCAGCATTTCCAGTGTCTGACGTTCACGCTCACCGGCAATCGCACCGCTGGTCATGGCCGGACTGATCAGGACCAGGAGCACACACTGCAGCATGATCAGAATACCATGCATCCGGTTACCCTGGCCCAGCATGGTAACAAACACATGGTCCATGTACTGTGCATAGCCGACATACGCAATCGCTGTCATCATGATAGCATACCCGAGCAGCACGAGCGGAAGACGGATGGAACGCATCCGTCGTACGGCCGATGATGTCAGTATCGGATTAAGCATCCTGCGTCACCTCCATAAAGACTTTTTCCAGGTTCATGCTCGCACGGTGGAAATCACAGACCGGGATCCCGCGCATGATCAGAAGCTGCAGCAGCGCAGACAGGTCCTCTTCCTTACCGCCCATGCGTACCCGGAGAAGACGTGGTTCTTCCTGGGTAATCTCTTCCACCAGCGGATTCTCTCTCAGGATTGTGACCAGGGTTTCCACATTCTTTGTATCCGAGTCTTCCTGCAGCCTGATCTCCAGCGGGTTACGTCCGTTCATCCGGTCCGACAGCGCTGTCACGCTCCCGCTGAAGATCAGCTGGCCATGATCCAGAATAGTCAGACTGTCGCACATTTCCGAAAGTTCCGGAAGAATATGCGAAGAGATCAGCACACTCTTGCCCATTTCCTTGAGTGTTCTGAGTATGCTCTTCATTTCAGCCCTGGCCCTGGGGTCCATACCGGAAGCCGGCTCATCCAGGATCAGCAGCTTCGGGTCATGGATCAGACTGTGCGCCAGACAGAGCCGCTGTTTCATGCCACGGGAGAGATTGTCCACATAATCATCCGCGCGGTCTGAAAGATGTACCAGTTCCAGAAGCTGTCCGATCATGCGCTCCCGGTCCTGCCTGCGGATCCCGTAGCAGCGGGCATAAAAGTCCAGGTATTCAGAAGCCTTCAGGTGATCATACACACCGAAGAAGTCAGGCATGTACCCCACCAGCATGCGCGCCTTTTTCCGGTCACGGAGGATATCCACACCATCAATGGTTGCAGAGCCCTCGGTTGCATTCAGGAGTGTGGCCAG
>ONWQ01000329.1 GCA_900321565.1 uncultured Eubacteriales bacterium | reverse complement strand
GGTTGCGTCGTAAATAGCTGCGAGTTTCCGGTGAAGTCCCTGCTTGAGGGCGTTCGTGTTGTCAAGAGAGTCGATGAGACGGTTGACAATATATGCTTCCTCCTCGGAGAAGTATACAATCTTCGATAGATCGGGGTAAGGCCTCCTCATATTAACCAGACGGTAAACGTTTCCACGGACCTTTTCCACTGCAAACCCAGCCGCCTTGAATGTGTCGATATAACGGTAGATGGTTCTCTCGGACATCCCGAGGGTATCCTGAAGTTCCTGGATCGTATAATACGTGTTGCCGGACATCAGCCGCATCAGCCGCAGCAATCTTTCTATTTTTGGTTGGTCCATATGAATAGTTGTAATTGTCAATTAATTCAATTGTATTCCAAATTATGAAAAGCCAGAAAAGATCAAAACTCAGGGATTGATGAAATCTGTACGTCGACTGACGTGTCGTCAATGCGCACTTCATATTTGACACCAGCCTCGGTATAGACATTCGCCATCTGATGGCTGGTAACGAAAGTACTCTCCTCGAGGTATTTTGTTCTCCCAAACATAATCTTTTCAATTTCATCAGAAGTGAAGTACTGATAATCCCCAGGACAAGTATTGATGACTATGCGCCCAAGAGTGTTGATTTCCCGAAGATTAGCATAGCCTTCTGTATCTTTGTGTGGAATGAGGAGGAAAAGGTAGTCGCGCGCCCTGCTGATAGCAACATTAATAATGTGTTTCTTATTAAGCATTATCCTATCCGGCTGCGATGCCATTGCCTTTGGCGGGTTGAACACCACGAAAACCATGTCACATTCGTCACCTTGGAAACCATGTATCGTTCCAACGCTGAAGGTTATATTCTCCGGGACTGAATCCAACTGTTCGATGAGTCGCTCTATCATCTGAGATTCAGCGACATAAGGGCAGATTATGCCGATGTTCAGCTTCTTACCTTCCTCACTATGCGCTGAAATGTACTTACAGATTTCAGTTACGAGCAGAACAGAATAAATCTGGACATTGGAACCAGATAGCTTTTTCGGCCCATAGATGTTGTCAAACTTCTCCACCCGGAACTGAATGAAATTGATTGGCTTTAAAGGCAGCCCCTCGATATCGACCTTCAAATGGTCGTCCTGCGTTCTGTTGTGATGGAGAAGGCCGTTATATGAGTATCGGCTAAATACTTCACCGATGACTGGGATAGAACGATATTGTGTCGTCAGGTTGGTGATTTCGAACTGAATCGGTTCTGTGACCGGATTATCAAACCTATCCAGATTGACCATCGTGTAGATGTTCTCTTCCTTCCAGGCTTCTTCGCTGGCAATAGGCGGGATTTGAAGAGGGTCTCCCGCTATGATTACCTTAGCGTACGGGGAGAATCGATAGATAGCATAGATGATCTGAGCCAGTGGAATCATAGATGCTTCATCTATAATCACATAGTTCCAATCAATGTCGCGAAGCCGCGGTGCTCCTCCAAGACGCTGGAATCCATCGTACGGCAGACGGGCAATGGTTGACACTAAGCAGCATTGATCCTCTTCATCCAACTCTGAGTCCCTGTTGCACAGCAAACCGCTGCTCTCAATGATTTCCGAACCAGTAGCGACAAATCGCCCTAACCAGCCGGGATAATCGGCAAAAGCTGCTATTTTTTCCGTGATGACATCACAGGCTTTATTTGTCGGAGCCAGGACGAGAATCTTACAATACTCCTCTTTCTTCATCAGCTCGCAAATCTGGCGAGCCACATACGTCGTTTTACCTGTTCCAGGAGGGCCGAATACAAAGCTGATATTGTCTTCAAGATTCTGTTTGAAGTCATATCCGTCTTCTTTCTCAAGTTCCTTGAAAGCCGTGATGAGTTTCCCCATCAGCTCTGTCGGGTTATTGGCATTGACTGTCGCCCGGGTGCATTTCTCCCATTTTATCTTCGCGAGGTTCTTCGCATCAGCGGCTTTGGCTTTTAAACGAAGGGTGAAGTCCCGAACGCTGGCGACTTCGAAGGTGACGGTCTTGTCCTCGCTATCCATGAATTCGAAATGAACCTCTATCCTTTCGATGGTCTCAATCTCAATCGGAATCGGCCTGGACGGATTTTTCAGGATGAATACTCGGTCGCTTATAGGATCAGGAATGACTTTACCAAAAGCAATAGAAATGGCTTTGGAGTTGCCCGTACTATCTTTCGGTTCGTCATTCTTATACTCCAGTTCGAGCAGCGCCTCAAACCATTCCTTGGAATACTTCGGCATATCCTTGACCTGGCTGCGAAGCAATTCGAACTCCTCGTTCCTAGCTATATCGTTCAATGCTTTTTCTTTCTGCTCCTGTAGCCTCTCTTTTCGCTCTTCTGCCTTTTTGTCTTCCGACTTAGGGGTCTTTGAGGAAATGGTCGGATTCACGAAACTATCGTCTCCAGTGTTGCTGAGTTCTTGCCGGTCGCCGAGTACTATATCGGCCATCTGTTCCCTCTTTTCGGCGGCCTTCTTCATCTGCTCTTGCTTTTTCTTGTCAGCAGCCAGGCGGAGGATGTCTTCTTCCGTTATATTGTTTGCTGCGGCAAGGGCACCGAGTTTCTCGTTTGCGATCTGTTCTTTGCTGGCGCCAGCCTCTTTCAGATCTAATCGCCGCTTCCGGATGCCCAGTAACTCGCACAATTCATAGTTAACAGGGTATCGTGCATCAACGAACTGCTCCAGGCTGACATCCTTTGGACGATACAGTTTGCCATCAATGAATATCCATGGCTTCGATTTTAGCATCACAAGCGCAGAGGACTCAAAATGTTTGATGAGGTCCGTGCGGTAAAAATACTTATATGTTGCTGAGGCGTAATCTTTTACAGGGATTGCGGAAATCAAGCGCCAGAAACTTAACGCATCAGGTTTTTCGGATATGTGCGCAATGGCGCCTTTCAATCCTTGGATGTTGAAGTCCGTAATGGTTCTGTACCGAGTGGTATATGTATAACCAAGCTGATCCTTTTGAGCCTTACTTAGGCAACCCTCATCATGATAAACGGAGCTTGTAACTACGGGCATCGTGAGAATTCCAATACTTTCAAGGAATTCATTCACAAGTTTTCGCCCAAATTCCCGGAGGACAGATTTGTAGAAAACGTTGTCGAAGAAATAGACCTCGTTATTACCGCGGAAATAGGACTTCAAGTCATCCGTATCAAGATAGACTTCGCTGGGATGGAGTGCTGCCACTTCTCCAGAATTTGTTTTAACGCCAATGGAAAACATCTGGCCAGCCTTTTCTACCAGGGATTCTCTGGCTTCAAGGGAAGCAGTCTTATAGTACTTCAAAAGAAGCACAAGGTCCTCAAGCATTTCATCTTCAGGGAATTCCGCTTCGGCATCCTGGTATTTTGTGAGGACATGGTTGATGATGTGGTCGAGTTGGTCCGGTTCCTTGCATCCGATGTCGGACAAGAATTTCATGGCGGGCTTACTGGCCAGCATCGTGTTGGAGATGACATTATACTCATTCGGGTCACCTTCGGAGAACACATTGATTCGGCCTTCTGCAAATGGCGGTACCCACTCTCCATTTTGCGTCTCGATAATAGGAGCGTTCAAGAAGAATGGATTCTTCTCCTCCGGGTTCCAGGAATTACGTACCTCGTTATTCAGGAAGGTAAACAGACGGTTTATCCAGGCCGCTGGTTGCGCTTTCATGAATTCTGGAGTAATATCTGCCGCAAAGTCAGCTGTGCTATAGGATTTCAGCTCAATATCGTCATCGATGCTATAGAAGTCCAGTTCATTGAGCTTTTCACACAGGATTCCGATTTCGGCTTTTGAGTGTCTGAGTTGTTTAAGCTGTTCAGTAGTAATCAGGGAAGCAAGGGACTTCGGGGAAATCTGGTAGCTCTGCGGCCCTTTAATATATTTATTATCAACGGATAAAAGTAGTTCCGCGTTCTTTATCTTTGCCAAGCAAGGGTCGATGATGGCCTTACT
>ONWQ01000328.1 GCA_900321565.1 uncultured Eubacteriales bacterium | reverse complement strand
CCATTGAGACCAGTGTGTACTTTTCCCATCTTCTCCCGTCAGCGGAGGAGGAACTGAATATTGGGGTGGGGAAGTACAACCGGTCCATTGTGACAGAATGCCTGACCTGCGGTAGCCTGGACGAGCACAGAGCTTTTCTTAACTGGATGGAAGAGCCGGGACACAGATCTTCCATCCTCGGAAATTGGAAGTATGCTGCCTGCGGCGTATTCGGGATCATGCGCCCGGATGGGAAGAAGATTGAATACTATTTTGTATTCGTCGCAGGAATGGATCCGATTACTGGAAGTGAAAGCAGGAAATCCGGTCAGGAGAGAGTTTCTGGATATCCGGTCATCCTCGCTCATCCAAAAGAGAGGATAACCGGTATTTCCTTTGACGGAATCATCAATGCGTCCGGTGTATATGTCGATTGTTATTACCGAGATACGGTTACCGTTCTGGCGTCTGTGAAGATCCGGTCTGTCGGTCCGGGCGGTGTACATCTCAACAAGATCCCTGTTACACCTGAAACGTTCCTGATTCAGTCAATGGATACCAGACGGGCTACAGTCAGCGGCTTGAATATGACGGCTCTGGCAGCGGGATATGCAGAACTCTCCATTTCTTTGAGGGAGAAACTGTCCATCAAAGGAGCAATCAGGATCGAAGTTCAAAAAAGGCATGCGTCCTGGGACTGGGTCCGGCAGGTAAACAGTTCATTTCCGGGAGGGAGACTGCCGCAGGCGGCTGATTTCTACGTAAAGGATGATCTGGGAAATGTCCTGCTTGAGGGCAGGGACTATGACATGACCTGTCATCCGGAAGCATCATCCGGGTATGTGGAAGTGTTTTTTTCCTTTAAGGGAAACTATAAGGGAACAATCTGCATAACGGTTGCTGTTCCTGCTTCGGAACAGAATGGCGGAACCACACCTCCATCATCAGATAGTCCTGGTCATGGTGGAGAGAGCAGTGAATCAGGGGGCGGGAACAATAATACAGGAGGAAATTACAGGTTACCGGTTCCTTCAGCAGATTCTCAGGATCATGAAGCACATGAAACCGGATCCTCTTCACCATACCAGGGACGCATCAGGGGTAATACCATAGTTACTCAGAACAGTAAGATGGTGACATCTACGTCTTCAAAGAGAAGTACAGAAGAACGGGCAGGCGAAATAGCTGTACGTAGTGATCTGAAGAAACCGAAGCTGCGCACTGTAAAGTGCAGCAGGAAAGGTGTCCTGAAAATCTCATGGAAGAAAGATAAAAAGATGCTTCGGAGAGTAGATGGTTATGAGGTCCAGATTTCTCCTGACAGCCGATTTGAGAGCGAGGCCATGACTGTTTCAGTAAAAAAGAAAGCCACCGGAGCAAAGATAAAGGTGAAGGGCCGGAAGCTGCTGTATATCCGCATCAGGTATCATAGCAGCACGGGTGTCTCAGCATGGAGCAAAATGAAAACAGTCAGAATCAGGAAATAGGAATTCGTCTGGCATCATTCAGGAGAAAATGCCCATACTCATGTCTACGCAGCCGTGAAGAAGCGTGCTTCCAAAGAGGTTGCCGTACCGGCGATACAGCGCTGTAAATGCCAGATGCCAGAGAAACTGAAAGGGAGCATTTGCGATGAACAAAGGCCAGTACTGAGTGAAGGTCATTCCTCTTGCAGCCATCTGATACGGATAGTGCATCAGTACAAAGAGCACTCCACCAAGCAGTATCATCAGCCATTCCCGCTTTACAAGCGGGAATAACCTTGGCTGAATGAAGCCGCGAAAGCTGATCTCTTCACTCAGGGCGATGACAATAAAATAGTAGAACAGGTTTGTGACAATTTGGTTCACAGGCAAAAGCTGCGTGTGTGAAAGGATGCCTGGAATGATCGTAACTGCCAGGAGGAACACAATCCCGATGATACCGGATACAATCAAAGACCGGCCAGGATTTCTTCTGCACAGGCCAAGAGCGGACAGGCTGCGGCAGATGAAAACAGGAATCAGGATGAACGCGATGTTGACAAAAACCCCGTAATACTTTCCGGTCTTCGTCAGAACACTGCCCATGATGTAGTACACAATCAGAATGAGCACATAGTAGCCAGTCGCAATCAGTGTATCGGTTCGTGTAAAACCATTCAACCGGTCCAGATAGGAAGGATCAGCATGTAGAATCTTTTCTTTCATTTAGCAACACTCCCAGAAGAAACTACCACATTGTTCTGATGCCCGCCGGGACCAGTCTGGTTAATATTCCACAAAAGCTCTCTGTCTAAAGGCCTGACAGCAATCAGTTCCATTT
>ONWQ01000157.1 GCA_900321565.1 uncultured Eubacteriales bacterium | reverse complement strand
CATGTTCTCCATCTCACTGAAGGACATGACGCCGTTCACCACATCACCATGGATCATGAAAGGCGGGATGACATAGGTAAAGCCACGGTCGATCATGAAATCCCGGCCATAGGACAGGATCGCGCTGTGCAGGCGTGCGATATCGCCAATCAGATAATAGAAACCATTTCCACTGGTTTTGCGTGCAGCATCCAGATCAATACCGCCAAATCTGGCCATAATGTCTACATGGTATGGAATTTCATAGTCGGGTACGACCGGCTCACCATAGCGCTGAATCTCAACATTCTCCTGATCGTTCTTTCCGATCGGCACGCTGGGATCAATGATATTGGGGATAACCAGCATGCGCTTACGGATCTCAGCACTGAGTTCATCTTCCTTGGTTTTCAGCTGCTGAAGTTCATCGCCCATAGCGCTGACCTGTTTTTTGACGTTCTCGGCCTCTTCCTTCTGGCCTTTGGCGAGCAGACCGCCGATCTGCTTGGACATTACATTACGCTGATTGCGCAGACTGTCGCCACGCTGCAGTGCATCACGGTATTCCTTATCCAGTGCGATGACTTCATCTACGAGCGGCAGCTTTTCATCCTGAAACTTTTTCCTGATGTTTTCACGCACAAGGTCAGGGTTTGTACGCAAGAGATTAATATCGAGCATAAACGTTCCTCCTATTCATCTATAAAAAAATCCTGCATCCCGATCCGGGACGAGGAATGCTCGCGGTACCACCCAGTTTGCCTGTGTTTGACAGGCCACTTTCACTGGCGATAAGGGGCCACACCCTCAGACTCATCGTCTGAAACCCATACGGAGTGGAAATCACAGGCAGAACGCATGTCTTGCACCAGCCGGCATGTCTCTGAACTACAGCCTGTAACCGTCTCTTTCAAGCAGGCAGTGCCTATTATACGCCGTGTATGAACTGATTGCAAGCGATCCTGCCAGATTTCTCAATTCACCAAAGCACCCTCTGCACAAAGTGCAGAGGGTGCAGTCACTTGAATACGCTTACTTTTTACCACCGAACAGGCCTGTAATGGAGCCCATGATTCCACGGGTCAGCTGACGGGTAACTTCCCGCGTAGCTGTGGCGATGGCAGTGTTCTGTACTCTGCCAAGAACCGAGTTATTCTTGCGGGCGCGCTCAGCACGCTCTTCACGGAGTTCATCAGCGCGTTTACGGCGTTCTTCAGCAATGCGATCTTTCTCGGCTTTTTCAGCGGCTTTACGCTGCTTTTCAGCTTCTTTTTCAGCTTTCTCGGCGGCCTTTGGATCCACAGGCTTAGCGGTTTCAGGCTGGACAGGGATATAATTCCCCGTTGCCGGATCCAGCTGCATCATCATCATTTTCTGGACATACTGATTTGTCTGCGGATCAAATACCATGACCGGCATCTGAGTGACCTGGACAGCGGCAGGCTCCTGTACCTGAATGGTAGGAACAGCATTCTGGGGCCTGGGCGCGGTTTCCACCTGAGGCTGTGGTGCAACCGGGGTCATGGTCGGGATTTCCTTCTGCACATACTTACCCGTGGCAGGATCATAGATCATGAATCCCTGGGGCTTGGATGCTACAGGCTGTGCGGGTGCTGCAGGAGCTTCTGGTGCATCCGGGACTGTGTCCGCATGATAGACCAGGGAAGGAATCTCGTCTGTTTCGTAACTGACCTCTTCAGGCTGATAAACCAGGGTAGGAATATCATAAGCTGGTTTACTGGATGCCGCATCCATATCGGAAACAAGCATCTCATAGGCACTGAGCCGATCGACAATCTGGTCATACACACCGGCGAACGGGCTGGACTGGATGCAGCTTTCGCGGAGTGCTTCAGTGATAGCGCCTATGTATGACTGAGGGGGCAGAATGGTTGCGCGTTCCACAATACCGGGCGCACCCTTGGCATCCAGGAAGGAGATCAGTGCTTCACCGGTCTTCAGATTGGTGATTGCACTTTCCGTGTCGAAGAGCGGATTGGCGCGGAATGTCTGGGCAGCCACCTTGACAGCTTTCTGATCCAGGGGCGTATAAGCACGCAGAGCATGCTGTACACGGTTACCCAGCTGTCCAAGCACAGTCATGGGGATATCCGTCGGAGACTGTGTAATGAAGAAAATGCTGACGCCCTTGGAGCGGATCAGGCGGATAACCTGCTCAATCTTTTCCAGCAGGGACTTGGAACATCCATTGAAGAGCAGGTGGGCTTCATCAAAGAAGAAAACCATTTTCGGTTTTTCCAGATCTCCCACTTCAGGAAGATACTCATACAGTTCGGAGAGCATCCAAAGCAGGAAGGTAGAATACATGGTCGGGTTCCGGTAGAGGCGGTCTGCTGCAAGCAGATTGATGACGCCCTGACCGTCCTCATCGCATTGCATCCAGTCACCGATGTTCAATGCGGGTTCACCGAAGAAACGGTCGCCCCCCTGGTCTTCCAGAACGGCTACTGCACGCTGAATAGCGCCAATAGTTGCAGATGCAATATTGCCATACTTGAGTGTGTACTCATGTGCATGCTCACCGACATAATTCAGCATGGCCTTAAGATCTTTGATATCCAGAAGCAGCATGCCCTGATCATCTGCCACGCGGAATACGATATTGAGCACACCGCTCTGCGTGTCGTTCAAGCCAAGCATACGGCTGAGCATGATCGGTCCCATCTGTGAGACGGTCGCGCGTACAGGATGCCCCTGCTCGCCATACATATCCCAGAAAATGACAGGGAAGGAACGGAACTGGAATCCCGGGACTCCACATTCGGTCAGACGCGAAGAGATTTTATCTGAGTTCTCTCCAGAGCGCACCATGCCACTCAGGTCACCTTTGATATCTGCGAGAAAGACAGGAACACCCATGGAAGAAAAGCCTTCAGCCAGAACCTGCAGTGTGACGGTTTTTCCTGTACCGGTTGCACCGGAAATCAGACCATGCCGGTTTGCCATGGCCGGATTGAGCAGAACTGGCTGGCCGGAAGTGGATGTGCCGACCCAGATAGACTGATCAGTATACATAAAAAGCCCCCTCAATCATGTAACATTTCCTGCATTGCAGGCTATTTTCGCTGACAAATATTGTAGTGATGGAAAATGTTTTCGTCAAGTATGCTTCCTGCTGAGAACCAGATGCTGTAAGGGTACCGATTACAGACCATCAGGGAAACTTGTGAATGCGTGATCCGTTTCTTTCTCAGGAAGCCCAAACTCAGTGCGCCCGTACTGAATGCTCTTGAGCAGGAAAGCCATATTCCGACCCAATGTGCGCATGGTCTGCAGGCCTTCCAGGTCCTTGAGAGCATCTTCTGCACGGAATCCATGGATATTATTCCAGTACTGGCTGGAAACAACAGGCATGTTTGAAATCGTGAAGTATTTATTCAGTACATCAAATGAAGCTGTATTGCCGCTGCGCCGGCAACTGACAACAGAAGCACCGACTTTCATGGTTTTATCAAAAGCGGTAGAGTAAAAGAGTCGGTCGAGCACAGCCAGCAGTGTTGCGTTCGGGGAACCATAGTATACAGGACTTCCGACGACAAGCCCGTCAGCATGCTCAAACTTAGGTGCGAGCTGGTTGACGATATCATCAAATACGCAGCGCCCGGTTTTTCCGCAGCTTCCGCAGGCAATGCAACCATGAACATTTTCCCTGCCAAGCTGGATAAACTCAGTCACAATGCCGTTATCGTGCAGTGTGTTTTCCAGTTCGCGCAATGCAGTCGCTGTACAGCCGTTTGGATGCGGTGAACCGTTCAGGATCAGAACACTCGGTGCAGATGTTGTCATAGTAAGGGCCTCCTCTGTCTGCTATACATTAAAAGGTATCGGAATCGTAAAGGAAAAAAGGAAGCGGAGTCCAGCCTTCAGGCATACCGGAGGGTACAAGCAGGTGAGATGGGGAAAAGAACTGATCCTGCAGTGAAGCGGGATCCGGTGATTCTCCGGATTCTGATGACAGGATCGAAATATGTCTGTTGGCGTATGTTACGGCAAGGCCGGACGGACTGAAAGAGTATGTGCTTTCCGCAACCGGGCGGAGTGCGCTTTGCAAGGCAAACATAAAATTCAGTACCTTCTGCCAGTTCTGAATTCTCAGCATATTGCGTGAATCCAGATGCTGGCCTTCAGCCAGACTGCTGACAAGCCGGATATTCCTTTTGTCCCAGGGAGCAAAGGAAAATGTAACAGGATACTCCGAGGCAAGTTGCCTGATTACGCTGAGAAGGTATGAGTCCGGGCACTCCGGCACGAGCTGAATTTCAGTGATTCTATGATCTGCTGTTTCAGCCAGATAGCCAACATAGTTTCCATTATACGCAATCAGATACGGCTGACTGTTCCATGACCTGAGTACATACGGAAATTCCCCGGCAGTGCGTTTTACATAGCAGAGTGTGGACTCCTGGAGGGCAAGCATCTGACAGGCTGCTTCCGGAGCAATGCTGCTGTCCCATGGAATGAGCTTCAGATCAGGCAATTCCATATTCCGGAGCGCATGCCGGATATTGGACGGAGTAACCAGGTAGTCCGCAGATACTCCAGCCTGGGTAAAGCCCCAGTATCCGTACCGCTGCCTTTGCCCACCGAGTGCGAGAAAATCGAGCCCGGATTCGTGATCGAGCATCAGTTGCATCACACGCCGCATATGCCCCTCATGACGTGCATAGGGATGCACACTGACAGAACCGACAAAGCCACCACAAAGGCAGTGCGAACCATGATACAGGTTCAGCGGCCGGACACCCACCAGTGCGAGAATTTTCCCGTTACGTTCAGCCAGATAATGTCGGGCAGCCTGGTCGGATGCCTGAACACCATAGACTTTAGGCAGGAGAGAACGGAAGTCATGCGGTTGTTTGGATATGGAGAATACATAATTGGCAAAGTCAAGTATGGCATCGCGATCTGAGGGCAGAGCGCTGCGGTAGATTACATCCGGCATGCTGGTTCCTCCATACCTGGTTCTTTCATTTCGTCAGTACGTTCTGCAATGATATACCGTGGCCTTGCTTTGGTCTCCAGATAGATTTTGCCGATATACTCACCGATGACCCCAAGGAAAAGTGTCTGAATGCCACCCATAAAACAGATAATGCAGGCCATGCTGGCCCAGCCGGCAACGGAACGCCCACGTAAAGCGGTCACAACAGCCCAGAGAATACCGATAAAGCTGATCAGTGAGATCAGCAGACCGGTTATAGTGACCATCCGGATGGGTTTAACTGAAAGAGAAGTAATGCCATCGAAAGCCAGTGCAAGCATTTTGCCGAGTGGATAATGACTTTTGCCTGCCAGACGTTCATGCCGTGCATAGTAGACACTTGTTGAACGGAAGCCGACCAGCGGGACCATGCCACGCAGGAAAAGATTCACCTCATGAAAGCGTGCCAGTTCCTGCAAGGCACGGCTGCTGATCAGACGGTAATCTGCGTGATTATAAATGACTTCGGCACCCATCCGGTTCATCATTCTGTAAAAGGCCTGAGCAGTGAAACGCTTGAAGCGGGTATCTGTATCCCTGTTATCCCGGACACCATACACGATTTCACAGCCGTCATGATAGGCACGGAGCATATCCTGCATGGCATTCAGGTCATCCTGTCCGTCACAGTCAATGGAGATGGTCACATCACACCGGTCCTTGGCTTCCATCAGTCCGGCCAGAACCGCATTCTGATGCCCGCGGTTGCGGCTTTGTGCAATACCCTGATAGTGCCTGTCAGAACGATTCAGGGACTGAATGATGTCCCAGGTATGATCCCGGCTCCCGTCATTGACGAACAGAATCCGGCTTTCTTCATGAATAAGTCCCTGCTTTGTCATGTCCTGCAATTGCTGCAGAAACATTGGTGCAGTAATAGGCAGAACTTCTTCCTCGTTATAGCAGGGAATGACGATATACAATACTGGCTTTGTCATTTCACCTGTCCTCTTCTGCATATGATTTATGACCGTGGAAAAAGTGAATCCGGATATATACCCTGGTGTGTCATTTCTGCCAGAGCACGGCTTACGTCCTGCCGGTCTTCATGGTAAGTTACGCCGTACCATTTGTCATTACTTTCAAGTACTGAGGCATCTGCAAGACCTTCCTGAAGGGCATAACTGACCACACTTGGCAGGAAAAATTCTGCTTTTGCCGGGTTTACAGCCAGAGCCTCCTTAAGAAAAACAGGGAAGCGAGCTTTCAGAAGGTCCAGAAGCGAAGTTGTGAATCCCCACATATTCATGCTGACAATGGTATCAGGCCTGAGAAGCTGGTAAGTTTTTCCGTCTTCGGTGAAGAGTGGTCCATCACAGCTTTCGATGATGTGCGTACGCTCCTGAATGCCGGCCAGGAAGCCGTTCTGAACGTCACAGACACCGCGCGCCACATGCCCGTTCGGAGTCGTAGTATTGCGCAGATAATAGCCAACCATCATCCAGTGTGCAATCCGGTCATCTTCAGCCTGAGTGAGGAAAGCATAAGCTTTACGAAATGCATCCGGCCCATAATAATCGTCCGCGTTGATTACGGCAAACGGTGCATCCAGAAGCGGTGCTGCACAGAGTACAGCGTGTCCAGTGCCCCATGGTTTCACACGTTCGGCCGGTACTGAGTAACCATCCGGCAGGTTAGTGAGTTCCTGAAAAGCATACCGGATTTCCACATCGCCATGGATTCTCTGTGCTACAATTTCACGGAAGTCGTGCTCGATCTCTTTCTTGATCAGAAAAACAACTCTGCGGAATCCTGCACGCATGGCATCATAGATGCTGTAGTGAAGAATGACTTCGCCATCCGGACCCAATGGGTCCATCTGCTTGAGCCCGCCGTAACGGCTGCCCATGCCGGCTGCCATAATCAGAAGTATTGGTTCTTTCATGCTTTTTTCCCTTTCTCTGCACATTCCTGTATAATCTGCCGCATGGCCTGTTCATGCCTTTCCATGTCCTGCAGAAGAGTCATCTGATCCCATGCCCTGACCAGGTTGTGGTCTGCATAAGCGGAATGAAAATAGTGGTCGCCCTGCAGATAATCGGTCAGAAAGCGCATGCCGCATTCATATGTCATCATCCATGCGCCTGTACTCAGGGATGCGAGCTCGGCATCACTGAGCATATCTGCACAGGCAGACAGATATCCTTCAGCAAAGGCGCGGAACATGGGAAGCGAGAAGTGGATACGTGAACGATCACGTTCATCCTCTGCTGCAGTATTGGCTCCGAAACGGATGGCATCGCCAAAGTCATAGGCGACAAGTCCGGGCATGACTGTGTCCAGATCAATGACGCAAACAGCTTTTCCGGTTTTCCTGTCCAAAAGCACATTATTCAGTTTCGTATCATTGTGTGTTACCCGAAGCGGAAGTGCTCCGCTCTCGAGAGCATCGACCAGTTCATGTGCACGGTGTTCCCGGTCCTGATAGAGACGCACAAGATCCATCACCGAACTCAGACGCTTCTCGGAATCCTGAAGTACAGCGTCCTCGAATGCCCGTACACGGTTTGGCGTATCATGGAACCGGGCAATGGTCTCGAAAAGTGAAGCGGCGGGAAAACTGTCCAGGTCATGCGCAAACATACCGAATGCTCTGCCTGATTCGCGGAACATATCCTCGTGTTCCGGAAGATCGATGCTGATGGTATCAGGAATACATAATGTCATCCGCCAAATATGCCCCTGAGGATCCCGATAGTAGGGTAATCCGCTTTTCAGAGGGATCACGTGCAGCGTTTCCCGGGCGGGATCTCCACCGCGCGAGCGTATGGCATTGATAAGATGCCTGGTAACCTTTTCCATGTTCTCCATGATTTTTTCGGGATATGGGAAGGCATTCGGGCTGATTCGTTGCAGTACATACTGCTGTGAACCGTCATCAACAAGAAATGTATCATTAATATGTCCGTTCCCGAACGGTGTGAGTTGCCGGATCGGTTCGGCTACTGCGAACAACGTGGCAATATCCTGCGCGGATTTCAACAGATCTGTCACGGTATACCTCCAGAAAGATATTACTGTATTGCATGATAGCGCTCTGCACAGGAAAAAGCAAGCTAACACGCAGCGTTCATTGTATATGAATGGGAAGAGTGTATTCTTGACAGTAGAAAAGTGGAATCCTATAATCAGGCTAAAGAACCAATGGTTGTGCCTGCCAGGACAGACGGTTATCCGGACTGACAGGCTTTTCCATAAAAGGGATGGGCAAGAAAGGAGACCACTTATGAAATGTCAGTATTGCGGTTGCCTGGACAGCAAGGTGATCGATTCACGTGCTTCTGATGCAGGGAACAGCATTCGGCGGAGACGGGAATGCTGCCGGTGCGGGAAACGTTTTACGACGTATGAGAAGATTGAACTGGCGCCATTAATGGTGGTCAAGCATGACGGACGCCGGGAACCATTCGATGTGGAAAAGATCCGGACCAGTATTCTGCGTTCAACCGGAAAGCTGCCGGTTTCAACGGATCAGGTGGACGAGATTACATCCAAGATCGAGATTGCAGCGCATAATAATAACTCCAGCGAGATCACGAGCCAGGAACTGGGTGATATGGTCATGCATGAGCTGAAGGATCTCAATGAGGTGGCGTATGTACGTTTTGCATCCGTATACCGTAAGTTTACAGACCTGAATATGTTTATGGATGAGCTGCAGAAGCTGGTGGATGAAACCCAGTCCGGAGTACTGAAACCATTGTAATTCCAAGAAAAAAAGCTGCCGAAGCAGCTTTTTTAAATGGTCCGGAATGCATAAATGGTAGTGGTATCATATTTTTCACCGGGCCGCAGGAGTGTTGTACCGGGAAACTGCGGCTGATTCGGACTATCCGGACAGTGCTGGGTTTCCAGACAGAGTCCGCAGTATGGCTGATAGTGCACACCACCCTTGCCATTCTCCAGATTGGTTGTGCAGGCTGTATACAGCTGTACCGCTGGCTGATCTGAGTAGACTTCCATTGCACGTCCGCATTCGCTCTCCCAGACCTCAGCGACCAGGCCGAAAGCTTCACCCTTGCGCAGTACATAGTTATGGTCATAGCCATGTGCGGGGATCATCTGCGGACAGGTATCCATCTGATCAAGACCTTCACCCAGTGTGCAGTCACCGTTCATGAGCAGGGGAGTTCCGGTAATGGGCATATAGCTGCCTGTCGGGATCAGTCCGCTGTCCACGGGTGTTATGACATCTGCTTCAATGGCGACTGTGTGTTCACGGATGGTACCGGAATCATGCCCGGCCAGATTGAAATAAGTATGGTTCGTCATGTTACAGACCGTGGGCTTGTCTGTAGTAGCCTGATACCGGATGGTCAGGTTATTCATCGCATCCCAGGTATAGCTTACATAAACATCAAGGTTTCCCGGATAATTTTCATCCCCGTCCGGGCTGAGCGTATGGAAGGTCAGGGTATCCTTCTGATCATCAGCGTCAATGGATACATCCCACATTTTGTGACTGAATCCATGTACGCCGCCATGCAGATGGTTGATCCCATGATCGTTCAGGGCGAGCTGGTATGTGACGCCGTCAATGGTCAGCTTGCCTTTTGCAATTCGGTTGCCGTAGCGTCCGATGGTATCGCCCATGCTGCCGTGACCGGCCAGGTAACGGTCCAGCGAATCAAAGCCCAGGGCAACGTCAGCAAGGTTGCCATCCCTGTCAGGTACAATGATGCTGGTCACTATGGCTCCGTAGTCAATCATGGACACGGAAGCATTTGAAGCATTGGTCATGGTATACATAGTAACGGTTTTTCCATCCGGGGTTTTGCCGAATGGTCTGGAAACGATGGCCATATGAATTCCTCCTTATGATGGTTCGTTCATACGATGAGTTTCAGGATCGGTATCCGTAGCCGTCAATGATTCTGCAGGCGGTTCAGGGAACACCTGCAGATCATCCATGGCACCAAAGGATTTCTGAATTGCCTGAGTACGATGCACAGCACGGTCAATGGATTCACTAGCCTGTTGCAGCGTCTGCTGTGTCTTTTTCAGCAGCTGTTCAAACGCGTTGAAGTCTGTCTTGACATGACCCAGAAGACGCCAGATATCGCCGGTCCTCTGCTCAATGGCAAGGGTACGGAAGCCCATCTGCAGTGCATTGAGCAGGGCTGTGAGATTTGAAGGCCCTGCAATCATGACACGCTGCTCACGCTGCATACTTTCGACGGCTTCCATATCATGAACTGCTTCGGCATAGAGGCCTTCCACCGGAAGGAACATGATGGCAAAGTCCGTAGTGTATGGAGGCCGGATATACTTTGAAGAGATCCGCTTGCCTTCCGTACGGATGGCGGCATTCAGTGCTTTCCGGCATTGCGCAATGGCTTCGACAGAACCGTGCTCCTGTGCGTCCAGAAGACGCAGATAGGTTTCCTGTGGAAACTTGCTGTCAATCGGAAGATAGATGCAATGCCCGTCCTTTCCTGGCAGCCGGATTGCAAACTCGACACGTTCCTGACTGCCAGGGACAACGGCAACATTGACATCAAACTGAGAAGGGGAGAGCATTTCATTGAGCAATGCACTCAGCTGAACTTCACCCCAGATGCCACGTACCTTGACATTACTGAGCACGCGCTTGAGATCACCGACACCATTAGCCAGAGTATGCATCTCGCCCAATCCCTTGTAAACCTGTTCGAGGCGCTGCGAAACCTGGCGAAAGCTTTCCGACAGTCGGCGATCAAGGTTTGCTGTCAGCTTGTCATCTACGGTTCGCCGCATTTCCGTGAGCTGACGGTCGTTGGTCTCCTGAATCTGATTCAGGCTGCTGGTGGTGCTGATGCGCACCTTTTCCATACGTTCATCCAGCAGACCGATCTGCTGAGAGACTGTCTGCTGCATTCTGGAAATTGAGTCATCCTGCCGCGCAAGGGAAGATGCCAGTTGCTGCTGAAGCTGTTCAGTCTGCCGCGCGGTATGGGTTCCGGCCTGCGCAATGGAAGCCTGCAGTGCATCAGAAAGCTGATGCATGCCCTGCCATTGCTGTTTGCTGAGATCGTCGACCGCATCGAGCAGTTCATCAGCGGCCTGGTTAATCAGCCGGTCAGCATGACCGGAATCGGCTTTCCCGAGCCGGACCAGAAGAATCAACGTCAGCAGGATCAGTATGGTCAACAGGATCAGTACCAGATAGATTAGAGTGGTCAGGTCCATACATACCCCCACTGGATGCAAAGCTTACATTTCATGGCGTCCGGACATCGCCTTGGAGAGTGTGACTTCATCAGCGTATTCCAGATCCAGACCTATGGGAAGCCCGTGTGCAATCCGGGTCACCGTGATCCCCATGGGCTTGATCATCCGGGCGAGATATGCCGCGGTGGCTTCACCTTCAATGTCCGGGTTTGTGGCTAATATGACTTCGTGTATGGAACCGTCCTGCAGACGGTCCATGAGCTCCTGAATACGGATGTCCTTGGGACCGACACCGTCCATGGGGGAGAGTGTCCCGTGGAGCACATGATAAAGCCCCTGATAATCATGCATCCGTTCCATGGCGTTGACATCCTTAGGGTCACGCACAACGCAGATCTGGCCGTTATGACGTTCGGTACGGCTGCATATACTGCACAGTTCATCTACGCTGTAGTTTCCGCACACGGCGCAGTATCGGACAGCTTTTCGTCCCTGCCAGAGCGCGGCAGCGATATCACGCACGTCATCCAGCGGCATCCCGGCAATATGGTAAGCCAGACGGGCTGCTGTTTTCTGCCCGATGCCGGGCAGGCGGGAGAGTGCGTTGATCATCCTGCTGATCGGTTCAATCTGTTCCATACTCAGAATAGCCCGCCCATGCCGGGTGCCAGGGCACCGAAAGCGGATTCCTTCTCTTCATCTACTTTCCGGATGCATTCATTCACAGCTGCCAGAACCAGATCCTGGAGCATTTCAACATCATCCGGGTCCACGACTTCAGGCTTAATGGTCAGTGCAGTGACTTCATGCTTGCCATTCATCGAAACGGTGACCATTCCGCCACCACTGGTGGACTCATAGGTCTTCGCGTCCAGGTTTTCGCTCATTTCCATCATTTGCTGCTGGAGTTTCTGCGCCTGTTTCATCATCTGCTGCATGTTGGCATTTCCGCCGCCGGGAAAGCCGAAGTTTCTCTTGGCCATAGCTTATTCCTCCAAATTGGTTTTGTCCTGAGAGTCCTGTTCTGTGGAAGCGTGTGTGTCCGGCAGAGAACCCTCGATTTCAAGATTACCGGTGACTGTAGTGAACCGAAGATCAGGTCCGGATTCACGGATGGAAAAATGGTTTGTCAGGATACGCCCGGAAATAGTTTTCAGCACTGCATTGGCTGACTTCATTGGTGTAAGAATGCGCAGGGAGCCGGAAACGCTGTTCCCGTCAAACCGTTCAAACGGTGTGCTGAATACGCATTCTGCATTAGCTGACACGGTCGAAAAGTGCACATGGCGTGCCTCCAGACCGGTAAGACGAATGACACCTGAGATCCCGAGCAGTCGGAAATC
This sequence comes from uncultured Eubacteriales bacterium, assembly GCA_900321565.1. Taxonomy (GTDB): domain Bacteria; phylum Bacillota; class Clostridia; order Christensenellales; family Aristaeellaceae; genus UBA2943. The sequence continues at coordinate 301 of ONWQ01000157.1, read as the reverse complement.
GTCCGCATGTAGGTCTTCTGCCAGCAGGGGACCGGAAAGCGACTGAAGGGATACCTGCATTCCGTGGGTATTGGCCAGCTTGATGTTCCCGGATACACTTTCAATGCGGAAATCAGTACCGGTTATGCCGGTAATGGAAATATTTCCGGATGTTGTATGAACGGTGAGACTGCCACGCCAGGCAACCGGAAAGCGGACTACAATCTGCAGCCATTGCATACCGATCAGGTTGGGGACGCGTTCCCGGACCGGGAGATCCACATGGAGCGTGCCGTCTGTGAGTTCGTGATGTACTCCGGTG
>ONWQ01000326.1 GCA_900321565.1 uncultured Eubacteriales bacterium | reverse complement strand
CAGCTGCATGCGGAGCCGGTCGCATCCGGTGAGTACCGGGTGATTTTCCGTTATGATGCCATGCAGAGCCTTCTGTCGACGTTCTGCGGAATCTTCTCGGCCGAGAATGCACAGCAGAAGATGTCCCTGCTGGCAGGTAAGGAAGGCGAGACGATTGCTTCTGCCCAGGTGTCCATTGTGGACGATCCGCTGCGCAGAGGTGGCCTTGCGTCCCGTACCTTTGACGGTGAGGGCAGCGCGACATTCTGCAAGGCGGTCGTGGAGAACGGTGTGCTCAAGACGCTGCTGCACAACCGCAAAACCGCCAAAAAACAGGGCGTGAAAACCACAGGCAATGCGCGCCGAGGTGGCGGCATGCATGTTGCACCGACCAATTTCTATCTTGTTCCCGGAGAAAAGACACTGCATGAACTCCTGGCAGACATGGGCGACGGACTGATGATCACTGATGTCTCCGGTCTGCATGCAGGCGCGAACCCCATCAGCGGTGACTTCTCGCTTCTTGCCAAGGGGTTTGTGATCCGTGACGGAAAACAGGCTGACCCGGTGGAACGCGTGACTGTTGCCGGCAACTTCTACCAGCTGCTGAAGGATATCCGTGCGGTCGGGAGCGACCTGGAGTTCCCGGGAAGCCCGATCGGCAGTCCTTCCGTGGATGCGGGTGTTCTGTCGGTATCCGGTAAGTAAATAATATGAATCCAACGCTTTGCGTGGTAACCGTGACCAGAAATCTGGCTCACGGTTATTTTTTTGCAGGAATCACAGGCATGCTTTGTGGATGCAGCATGCAAAACTAAAAACTGTCACAGTCCGAACTAAAGTATGTACATGGAGTATCTGTGAAAAAAGTGGAAAATAAGAAACAAGAAATGGGGCGAGATAATGGAGAAGGCAGCAGGGCGCCAGGGAAGCGTCCGTAAGCAGTCAACCGGGCTTGGAGCCAATTTCCGGAAGTACTGGCCATATTATCTGATGGCATTCCCGGGTGTTGTATACCTGATCATATTCAAGTTTGTTCCTATGCTTGGGTGCGTGATTGCGTTCCAGGACTACCAGGTCTATAAGGGCATCTTTCACAGTGACTGGGTGGGAATGAAGAATTTTGCGAACATGTTCGCATACTCGGACTTCTCCCGGATCCTGACCAATACACTGATGATGGGGGCACTGCGGATCCTGTTCTGCTTCCCGGTGCCGGTGATCCTGGCACTGATGATGAACGAACTGGGCAGTGCAAAGCTGAAAAAGACGATCCAGACCGCAGTGTATATTCCGTACTTTCTCTCCTGGATCATTGTATCCGAACTCATCTTTGACTTCCTGGGTGTCAGTGGCCTGTTCAACCGGGGGCGTGCCCTGTTCGGAATGCGGCCGCTGCTGGTCATGCAGCAGTCAAGGTATTTCCGCACGGTGTATGTACTCTCCACCATCTGGAAAGAAGCCGGCTGGGGAACTGTCGTGTATATGGCAGCGATTGCCGGGATTGACCAGTCACTGTATGAGGCTGCTTCCATTGACGGTGCCACCCGTCTGCAGAAGATGCGCTTTATCACATTCCCGCTGATCCTGCCGACCGCCCTGACACTGCTGCTTCTGCAGATCGGCAGTTTTATGGAACTCGGGTTTGAGCATGTGTACAGTCTTCTGACACCGATGACCTACTCAACAGGTGACATCTTTGATACCTATGTATACCGTGTCGGTATTCTCCAGGCCCAGTATTCAATCACAACGGCTGTGGGACTGTTCCAGTCCGTGATCGGCCTTGTGATGGTGGTGTTCTTCAATCAGCTGTCCAAGAAAGTCTCTGAAGATGGGGGGCTGTGGTAATGAACAAACGTACTGCAGGGGACCGCGTCTTCGGCGTGATTGTCACCCTGATCCTGATTCTGTGTGCCGTGATTGCACTGGTACCGCTGATCTCAGTTCTCGCACTGTCGTTCAGTTCCAAGGTTGCCGTCAATACCAATGCGGTCACACTCTGGCCTGTCGGGTTCACGTTTGATTCGTGGGCTGCAATCACGGGCCGGCCGGACATGTGGAGAGCCACGCTGGTCACAGTGATCACGACTCTGGTGGGTACAACCCTTGCCCTTGCCATCACATCCCTGCTTGCCTATCCGCTGTCCAAGAAGGAATTCGGACTTCAGAAGATGATCATGGTCATGGTTGTGATCACCATGATCTTCAAGGCACCGACCGTCCCGTACTTCCTGACACTGCGGTCCATCGGGCTGTACAACAGTGTATGGGCCATGGTCCTGCCGCATATTCTGACAGCCTATAACATGATTGTCATGCGGACATTCTTCCTGAGCTTCCCGAGGGAAGTGGAAGAGTCCGCGACGATTGACGGATGCGGACCGTTCCGCACACTGCTGCAGATCGTATTGCCCTCCTCCAAGGCGGTCATTGCCGTAATCGGTCTGTTCTATGCTGTGACCATCTGGAACCAGTACCAGCATCCTCTGTATTTCATCCAGGATACAAGCCTGTATCCGCTGCAGATGAAAGTGCGTCAGTTTGTCAATGAGTCCTCTGAACTTCAGACCATAGCGGCAAAGAAAGCAGTGAATTATACGGAACGCTCACTAAAAGCCGTGGTCGTGGTGTTTGCCATTCTGCCGATCATGATGGTGTATCCGAAGCTGCAGAAGTACTTTGAAAAAGGCGCCATGCTTGGCTCGGTCAAGGGCTGATCACTCTGGTCATCACCGGGAATCCCCGGTGCAAGATAGAAAGGAAGGATACCTATGAAAAAGCTTCTCTCTTTGGTTTGCGCTCTGATGCTGCTCACCGGGCTTGTGAGCATTGCCGGTGCGGATGAAGTGGTTGATGTGACCGTCTGGGGCACCAACAATGGCTTCCTGCCGGTAGAGAAAGGATCTCCTCTGTATGAAAAGTATGTGGAAATCACCGGTGTCGGCGTGATCCAGCCCTATGTGGAATGGAATGGCGGCACAACCTATACCGAACAGCTGAACCTGAAGATTGCTGCCGGTGAAATGCCGGACATGTTCAATCCCAATGGCATGGAAACCCAGCTGATCGAAAGCGGTGCAGTCCTGGACCTGACCCCGTATCTGGAGACCTATGCACCGAACCTGTATAACCTGATCGGTGAGGAAGTCTGGTCCAGTGTCAAGGCCAATGACCCCACCGGTGAAGGCAAGATCTGGTATATCCCCGGCGTCATCTATGGCCGGAATGCGCCCATGATCCGCAAGGACTGGCTGGACAAGCTCGGCCTGAAGATGCCGACAACCCAGTCTGAACTCGTGGAAGTCCTCAAGGCATTCCGTGACCAGGACCCCAATGGCAACGGGATTGCGGACGAACTGCCTTCCGGTGGCCGTGCAGAAGCACGCTGGATGGGTCAGTTCTTCGCCATGTTTGGTGTGGCCATGTGGGAAGGCTACCCGCAGTGGGATCTGTACAACGGTGAACTGACCTATTCCGCAGTCACCCCGAACATGAAGGACGCTCTGAAGTTCATTGCAGAACTGTATCAGGAAGGCTTGCTGGATCCGGAAACCCTTCTGAACAACAAGGCACAGTGGGATGCAAAGATCAATGCCGGTACCGTGGGCATCTGGGAACACATCCCGCAGGAATGCTATAACTATGCGGAAGCCATCAATGAAGCAACCGGTGAACAGCCTGATGTTGCCCTGCTGCCCGTGATCGATGCCGATGGCTATGAAGGCCAGGGTTTCTATACCGGACGCAAGCTCAGCGGGATTGAGTATGTTGTTGCCAATACCACGGATGAAAAGAAGATCATGGCCATCATGCAGCTGCTCAATGCCTACGGCGATACCAGCAAGTGGATGGATTTCTTCTATGGCGTGGAAGGCATGCATTCCCAGACCGTGGACGGTGTGACCACCCGTCTTGCAGACGACAAGGCAACCCAGCAGAACCTGGTTCTGACGCCTTACAACACCATTTCCACAGCTGACTTCCAGATTGAACTGCTCTCTTCTCAGCTGGGCGGCGACCGCGAATGGGCCATCTCCCAGGCCATCCGCAATGTTCAGGAACTGGGTCAGTATACCAAGCTGCCTGCCGGTGACGGCATCCCGAACTCCATCTATGGCGAGTATGCGGATATCATGAACCGTACACTGTATGTTGAGTATGCGACCAAGATCATTACCGGTGAATACTCGATCGACAAGTTTGACGAGTTCGTGGAAAAATGGTACGCCAATGGTGGCGAGGCAGTCACTGAGAATGCCCGCGCATGGTATGCAAAGAAACAGTAAAACCCCCATACTCAGGGCCGGCCTTCGGGCCGGCCCGCATGCTTGAATCGAAAAAAAGCTTTGCGTATGATTGTCACAGGACAAAGGATTCCATTCAGGAAGCGGGGGACCGGGCATGCGCAAATCAGGAAGACGGAGCCTGCGGGCACGGCTGCGACGAAGTTATCTCTGGGTCTGTATTCTGCCACTGTTTCTGACTGTGTTTCTGGTTTCACTGATCTCAGCCAGGCGGCTCGAAACGGAAGCCCAGCAGAAGGCGGCCATGTACAGCACGCAGATTGTGGCAAGCCTGGACTCATTCACACAGACCTATTCCAGTGTGACGAGACTTCTGACCATTGACTATGATGTGATTTCCGTGCTCAATGAGGAAACGGACAGCATTTATGAGCAGATGAACCGCAATACAACCGTGCGCAGGCTGCTGATGCGTGTAGGCATGCTCACACCGGATATACGCAATGTCATGCTGCTGACCCGGCATGACCGGGTGTACCAGTACAGTGCCTATGGGATCAGTGTGGATCCGGACCTGCTGCTGAACCAGGACTGGCTTGGCGGAATGCGGGCTCAGAAGGCAGATCTTGTGATCACGCCGACGCATTATACGGATTACTATGATTCGGAGCAGAACGGTATTGCAGTGTCTGTGGCACGCAGGATCTACGGTCAGGATGGCCGGGAGAGCGGTATACTGATCGTGGATGTGGATCCCTATGCGCTGGTCCGTCTGCCGGCGGAACAGAAACTGGCAGGGATGGAAAATGCGATCCGGATCCTGGTCAGCACATCAGACGGCGGAACCGT
>ONWQ01000317.1 GCA_900321565.1 uncultured Eubacteriales bacterium | reverse complement strand
TTGCGGAGAGCATGAAGTATACCTTCAGTGGTGTTCAGGGGGTCCTGTACAATTTTTGTTCCGACAATGAGATCTGGGGGTACTTCAACAGAGACTATCAGTATCCGGAAAACAGCATACGTGAATACTATACACTGGTGCGCCCGACCCTGGACACCTATCGCGCGCTGCATGCGGAGATTGTGTCCATGACCATGTTTACCCGGAACGAGAGTATAGTGCCGAATCTCAGTGAGATCCGGCTGCTCCGGGATGTTCCGGAAATGGAGGCACTCTTTGAAAGAATGCTGGAGGAGAATATCTTCTGGACGGTCACTCAGGTCCGGTACAATGGGAATCAGCGCCTGATCGCAGCCCAGGTCTTCCGTTCGTATGGCAAACCGGGCGGTCTGTTCTGTATTGAACTGGACAGGCAGAAGCTGAATATGCTGCTGGGCGACCGGGATACGGATGTCCGGTGGTGTATCCTGAACCCTTATGGGGAAAGCGTCCTTTCCACGCTGAGCACAGAGGAAGAGGCGGAAATGCTCAGCATGCTTCCTGGGGATACCATGCCGGGCGGTCATGCATCCCAGGTCACACGCTTCACCAAAGGCAGGCAGGCGGTGTTTACGGTTCCGTTCACACTGCCGGACGGGAGCGGGACGTGGACTGTGGTCGAAATGACCACCCCGGGGACCCTGGTTTCAACGAATATCCGGCTGCTGGTGGGTGTGCTTGTGCTGCTTCTTCTGCTGATGGCAGTGCTTTCCTATGTTTTTGCCAGGTACCTGAGCAAGCGGCTGGGTCAGATCATGCAGGGGATTGAGAAAATCGAAAAAGGAGATTTCTCCGTCGTGATTCCGGTGGACGGCAGTGATGAAGTCGCCCAGCTGGGGGAAGCCATGAACCATATGACGGGCAGACTGGACCGTCTGATCCAGGAGAACACGGACATGCAGCTGCGCCAGCAGCAGCTCGAGGTTGCCACACGCGAAGCATCCCTGAACGCGCTGCAGAGCCAGATCAATCCTCACTTCCTTTACAATTCACTCGAGGCGATCCAGTCCGGGATTGCCCAGGGGGATGAGGAAACAGGGCACATTGTACAGCTTCTTGCCAGAAGCCTTCGCAGGCAGGCAACCTGGGACAAGACGACCGTGACACTCAGGGAAGAACTGACCTGTATTGATGAGTATCTTCAGATTCAGAAGTTCCGTTTCGGCGACCGGCTGAACTATGTGACGGATGTGGATCCTGACCTGGAAAGCATGATGGTGCCCAAACTGATCGTACAGCCGCTGGTTGAGAATGCCGTTTCCCACGGCATTGCCAGAAAAACGGAAGGCGGTACCGTATGGATCAGCGGCCACCGGACGAAGGACGGCATGGTTCTTCAGGTTGAAAACGACGGGCAGGGGATGGATGAACTGGAGCAGGAGAGTCTCCGGCAGATCCTGAACACACCGGGGTTCAGGGAAAAGAATATAGGGCTCAAGAATGTGTATGAGCGCATCCGCCTCTACTATGGGAACCGTGCAGACCTGAAATGGGAAAGCACGCCCATGCTGACACGCTTTACACTTTCAATCCATACAGGGGAGGAGGACCGGGATGAGGGTACTCATAGCTGATGACGAACCAAGGGTACTGCTTCATCTGCAGTCCCTGATCTCCGGCATGGACGGGTTTGAGGTCACCGGGACCGCTGCAGATGGAAGGGAAGCGGTGGAGCTTCTCAGGAGCGGCAGCTTTGATATCGCAGTCACGGACATCCAGATGCCGAAGCTTTCCGGACTGGATATGATCCGGGAAATCAGGCAGCTGAACCTGCCGGTTGTCTGCATCATTCTGAGCGGGTACGATGATTTTGAATACGCCAAGACTGCCATGCGCCTGGGAATCCACCAGTACCTGCTCAAGCCTGTGGACCGTAGTGAATTGTGTGAAGCACTCAGGCAGGCCAGTGAAGAACTGGAACACTCCAGGAATGTGCAGAAACGTCTGGACAGGGAAGCACTGGCTCAGCGGGAACAGGAGTTCATGCAATTGCTGCATGCCCAGCGGACGGAAGTATCCCAAGGCTTTCCGTACGGGCCATACGGTCTGTTTATTGCAGATATCCGCACGGATGAGCCCTTTGACATGGAAGAAGTACTGAGCGAGTTCAGGGATGCGGAGCATCTCGTGATCTCATCCGGCGAAGGCAGGATTGCCATGCTTTCCTGGGCAGAGGAGGACCAGCCGCTCATTGCCCGCAGGTTCCATGACTGTCTGCGTCTGGAGGGGGCGGGGGTGCAGGTGGTGTATGCAGAGCAGCTTGCAGATGCGCAGAGTGTCTGTCAGGCGTACCGGCAGATCAGCCGGGTGCTTGAATCCAGATGGATGATCAGGGGAAACAGTGTTTCCCGTCTGGAGGATGTGACATTCGATCTGCATGCAAACGCTCTGGCCAGTCTGCACAAATGGAGCCATACCGGACTGGACCAGGCAATCCGGGATGAGAATCATGCAGAGATTGAAAGCCAGGTCCACAGGTTCTTTGCGCTGATCCGGAATACAAAAGCAGATGACGCAACGGTCCGGTCCTACTT
>ONWQ01000189.1 GCA_900321565.1 uncultured Eubacteriales bacterium | reverse complement strand
CCCTTCCTGGAAGGTAACGTTCATTTTCAGAGTCATGAAATTGACGGTGCAGTCCTGAACCCCTGCGGTTTTTCTGGCTGCATCTTCCATCTTGGCGGCACAGTTGGCACAATCGACTTCGATTTTATAGCTCTTTTTCATGATACCCACTCCCATCTGTCTTTTATGAACATATGAACAATCGTTCATATGTTCAAGACGAAGTGTACCAGCTGAGTATACATCTGTCAAGTATAAGATCCGGGAAAACGTATCAGAATCATTGTTTTTACGACCAATACTTCCTGGTTTCTGTGAAAGATTCCGGACCCGTCCGCGGACAGCAAAAAAGGGATGTGTATTACATCCCTCACGAATTATTCAAACTGTGCGTGATAGAGCTGATAATAGAACCCTTTTTTCTTCATCAGTTCGGTATGAGTACCCTGCTCCACAACATCCCCGTGATTGAGCACCAGGATATGATCAGCGTTCTGAATGGTGGAAAGGCGATGGGCGATCACAAAGCATGTTTTGTCTTTCATCAAATCACGCATGGCCTTCTGAATTTCCCGTTCGGTGCTTGTATCAACGTTTGATGTTGCCTCATCCAGAATCAGCATATGTGCATCATAAAGGATTGCACGTGCGATCGTCAGAAGCTGTTTCTGGCCTTTGGAAATATTCCCGCCGTCTTCACTGATGACGGTCTGGTAGCCTTCCGGCAGACGCATGATGAACGGATGAATATGGGCCGCCCTGGCTGCGGCTACTACTTCCTCCATCGTTGCGTTTTCCTTGCCGTAGGCAATGTTGTCAAAGATGGTTCCCTTGAAAACCCAGGTATCCTGCAGGACCATTGCAAAAGCACTCCGGAGACTCTTGCGTGTATACTGGCGGATGTCTGTCCCATCGACGAGAATGGAACCGCCGTCCACGTCGTAAAAACGCATGAGCAGGTTAATGATTGTGGTTTTTCCGGCACCGGTAGGCCCCACAATGGCGATCAGTTTTCCTGCATCTGCGTGCAGGGAAAGATCGTGAAGAATGGTTTTCCCGGGATCATATCCGAAGGAAACATGCCGAAGTTCCACATTGCCAAGCGTGTCCGTCAATGCTATGGCATCCGGACGATCGGTCAGCTCCTCAGTCTCATCCAGCAGGGTGAACACGCGCTCTGCAGCAGCCAGTGCAGAGAACAGTTCGTTGATGATATTGGCGATTTCATTGATCGGACCGGAAAACTTGCGGGAATATAATACAAAGGAAGAAATGGAACCCAGAGTAATGAACTCGAGCATATACAGCAGGGAGCCAAACATGGCAATCAGGGCGAGACCAAGGTTGTTGATAAAGCCCATGGTCGGGCCGATGGTAACGCCATAGGAGTCTGCATCATAATAGGCATCCGCTGCATTCGTGTTGATCTGACCAAACTTTTCGTCCACACGGTTTTCATAGGCATAAGCCTGAATGGTTTTCTGACCGGAAAGCATTTCCTCGACAAATCCGTTCATGATGCCGTAATTCCGGGAACGCTTGGCAAACCGGGGCTGTGTGATTTTGCGCATCCGGGTGGTATAGAAAACAGAGGCCGGAATGGTTACCAGTGTCACGGCAGAGAGCGGAAGAGAAATGGAGAGCATCATCCCGAGAGAACCGACAACGGTGATGACAGAGGTCAGGATGGAAACCACATCGGTAGCCATGCATGTGGAAATAACATCCACATCATAGGAAACACGACTGATAATGTCACCGGACTGGTGCCGGTCAAAATATCCGACCGGCAGGGTCATAAGCTTGTCAAATATGTTCTGACGCATCTTCTGCGCGACATGCTTGGAAACCCGGACCATGATGATATGAATTCCGATTGTCAGCAGTGAAGAGGCAACATAGCAGAACAGCATGCGGATGGCATAATAGGTCACTTTCTGGAAATTGACATTTCCTTTACCCGCTGCGGCTTCATTGATGGCTGACCCGGCCAGGCTGGGGCCGAGCAGGGAGAGAACATTACTGCAAAGACAGAGGATGAATACCAGAAGAATCATGTACCGGAATGGTCCGAGGTAGGTGATCATCCGGCGGAAAGTCCCCTTTGCATCCTTGGGCTTGTGCATGACGGAATCACGTCTGGCCATCTCAGTGCACCTCCCCCATCTGTGTATAATAAAGATCATGGTAGACCGGGCAGGTATCCATGAGATGCTGATGTGTTCCCTGGCCTATGATTCTGCCTTCATCCAGGACCAGGATCTCATCCAGGTTCATGATGGAACTGATGCGCTGGGCAATGATTACGGTGGTTGCATTGCTGTGATGACTGTCAATGGCCTGGCGCAGACTGGCATCTGTACGGTAGTCAAGTGCTGAGGATGAATCGTCCAGGATCAGGATCTCCGGATGGGCTGCAAGCGCACGGGCTATGAGCAGACGCTGCTTCTGACCACCGGAAAAGTTTGCCCCGTGGATTACGGACATGTGATCAAAGCCATCATCATATTGTTCCACGAATTCAGCGGCCATGGCATCCCGTGTGGCAAACTCGAGTGCCTGATCTTCCAGGTCCCTGCCAAATGAAATGTTTTCCCGGATGGTATCGGCAAAAAGAACATCATTCTGAAAGACAACGCCGAATTTGCGGTGCAATTCATCCCGGTCATAGACGCGGACATCTTTTCCGTCGACAAATACATGCCCCTGCTGCGGATCGTAGAAACGCATCAGCAGGTTGACAATACTGGTTTTTCCACTGCCTGTTGCACCGATGATGCCCAGAGAACCTCCTCGCTGAACCCGGAACGAGATATGTTCCAGACACTGCTGCCTTGCGCCTCCGGCAAACCTTTCGGTGTCTGAGGCGGTGTCTGAGGCCGTGTTTTCAAGATACTGGAAGGAAACATCGTCAAAAATCAGATAGGAAGCGTCCGGTGCACTGGCAGCTTCGGATTCGGGGAGAGGAAGCAGATCTTCGGGAATTTCAACGATTTCCTGGATGCGGTGCGCGGAAGCATTTGCCTTGGACATCATCATGAAGACACGGTTCAGGCCCATGACCCCCATCATGATCATATTAAAATATGTAAGGAAAGCGAGGATCACGCCGGGTTCGGTCACGCCGGCATTGACGCGCCGGGCGCCGAGAAGAACAACAATCGTCAGGCCAGTGTTCAGGAAGAGAGTTACGATCGGTCCGGGCAAGGACATGATGATGCTTGCATGGATGTCCCGGGAAGCTGCAGTGTGATTGGCCTGACCAAAGCGTTTCATTTCAAAGGATTCCTTACTCAGTGCCTTGACAACGCGGATACCGGAGATATTTTCACGCATGATCCGGACAATATCATCCATAGCGCGCTGAACCTTATCATAAAGCGGAATGCCTTTCATGGAAATAAAGACGACAAGAAAGATCAGCACAGGCGCCATGATGCACAGGATGGAAGCCAGACCGGTGTCCATGGTGAGTGTAATGGCAATACCGCCGAAAAGCATAATTGGTGCGCGTATGCCAATGGTCTGTACAGACTGCGTAAAACTCTGCACATTATATGAATCCGAAGTCAGTCTGGAGATCAGGGAGGGAAGACCGACTGTGTCCATTTGCTGACCGGAAAGATTCAGCGCGGTATGAAAAAGATCCCGGCGGATTTCAAATGTTGCCTCCTTGGCAGTCCGTACAGAAAGACGGTTTGCGTTCACATTGCAGATACGGACACAGAAAGCGAGTCCGACCATACCGACTCCCCAGATCAGCACAAGCGGTATCTGACGGATCGGTACAACGTGATCGATGAGATGTTCCATAACATAGGGAATCAGCAGCTCAAGCAATGTGCCGAGCAGCTTGATGCTCATGACAAGGGACATACGCCGGGCGTACTTGTGGAGATACTTCCATAAAAACTTCATGATTCAGAGAGGCTCGCATGCGCGAGTTCCTTTCCGGCGCCGGGTAGCAGCCGTGATTCAACAAACGATTATATGACGGAATTTTCCATTGCTGTCAAGAGCAGTGCAAAAAGAAAACGAGCCGGACATGCACAAACTGGTTGCTGATCAGCAAAACACGTTAGACACACACGAATGAGAGGATAGCATTCCGTTGAGAAAACAAAGAATACAGAAGGCGTTGGAAGCTGATTCAGTCTGCAAAAAATGGAGAGAATCCATGTTTCAGGCCGTTTTCAGGGTGAAGAAGGACACTCACGAATGCGTGGATAAATAATGCAGGCGAGATGCGTTGAAATATAAAGGCTGGAAGGTTTTTGTAACAGAAAATTTTCTCAAAAAAAGCCCAAAAAAAGAGAAAAAACGTATTGCAATTGATGTGACCATCATATATAATTCGTACTGTTGTCTGTTCAGGGATGAAGTGGTAAGTTGCCGTCAGGCCAGACGGGTAATTACCACGGACCAGCCCGGTAATCGGGCGACGGACTCGAGCGCAGACAGACCTGCACCTGCAGTGGGAATGCCGATGCGCAACGAGAACGATCAAGGAGGTTTATCAATGGCCACCCAGAAAATCCGTATCAAACTCAAGAGCTACGAGCACAATCTGGTCGATCAGTCTGCTACCAGAATCGTGGAGACCGCGAAGCGGACCGGTGCTCGGGTATCCGGACCGATCCCGCTCCCTACCGAGCGTGAGGTCGTCACTATCCTTCGTGCGACACATAAGTACAAGGATAGCCGCGAACAGTTCGAACGCCGCACACATAAGCGACTCATCGACATTGTGAACCCCAATCCGAAGACAGTGGACGCCATGATGAAGCTCGAACTTCCTGCTGGTGTCGAAATCGAAATGAAGCTGTAATGGCAGGAGGACGAGAACATGAAAAAAGCGATCGTTGGTAAAAAGATCGGCATGACGCAGGTCTTCACCGAAGACGGCCGTCTTGTTCCGGTCACCGTCATTGAGGCGGGTCCCTGCACTGTGGTGCAGACCAAGAATGTGGAATCGGATGGTTACGACGCAGTTCAGGTTGGCTTTGGCGAGCTGACAGAGAACCGCGCAAAGAAGCTGCTCAATAAGCCGGAGCAGGGACACTTCAAGAAGGCTGGCGTCGCACCCAAGCGCACACTCCGCGAGTTCCGCTTTGATGACTGCAGCGGATACAAGGTTGGCGACGAGATCAAGGTTGACCAGTTTGCACAGGGCGACCGCATCGATATTACTGGAACAAGCAAGGGCCATGGCTACACCGGCGCAATCGCACGCTGGAACCAGCACACCGGCCCGATGGCTCATGGTTCAAAATATCATCGTGGCGTGGGCTCTCTGAGCGCAAACTCCGATCCTTCACGCGTATTCAAGAACAAGCACATGGCTGGACATTATGGTGTGGACCGCGTTACGGTTCAGAACCTGGAAGTGGTCAGCGTGGACGCAGAACGGAATCTGCTTCTGGTCAAGGGCGCTGTGCCCGGCCCGAACGGTACTGTACTGATCGTCCGTGACACCGTGAAGGCTTAACGGACAAGGAGGAGAAGAAACATGCCTAAGACCGCACTGTATAATATGGAAGGTTCGGCCATTGGCGAAGTGGAACTGAGCGAAAACGTGTTTGCCGCTCCGATCAATGTTCCCGCCATGCATCTGGTCGTCCGCTCCTACCTGGCCGCTCAGCGTCAGGGAACCCAGAGCGCCAAAACCCGCGGAGAAGTCCGTGGAGGCGGCCGTAAGATTTACCGTCAGAAGGGTACCGGTAATGCACGTCATCATGGCAACCGTGCACCGCAGTTTGCACATGGCGGCGTGGTGTTTGCACCGAAGCCCCGTGATTACGTCATCGCAGTACCGAAGAAAGTTCGTCGCCTTGCGATGAAGTCCGCCCTGACCAGCCGCCTGAATGATGGCGATATCATCGTGGTGGATGAAATCAAGCTTTCGGAAGGCAAGACCAAGCTGATGGCCAAGACCATGAAAGCACTGAAGGCAGAAAAGAAAGCACTTGTTGTTCTGCCTGAACGGGATGAGAACGTTGTGCGTGCAACTGCAAACCTTGCAGAAGCAGAGACAACTTATGTCAACACTCTGAATGTGTATGACATTCTCAATGCCGGCAAGCTGGTTCTCACGAAGGCCGCCCTTCAGTCTGTCGAGGAGGTATACGCATAATGAAAGACCTTCATGATGTGATTATTCGCCCGGTACTGACCGAAAAGGGAATCGAAAATGTCGGCGGTATGCGCTATGTTTTCGAAGTGCCGGTGACTGCGAACAAGTTTGAAATCAAGCAGGCTGTCGAAACTGTATTTGCCGCAGACGGCGTCAAGGTTGACCGCGTGAATACAGTCCGTACGCTTGGCAAGGTAAAGCGTCAGGGGCTTCATTCCGGACGCCAGGCCGAAGTGAAGAAAGCTTACGTTACACTCAAGAAAGACTCTAAGCCGATCAAGTTCTTTGATGGCTATGAGGGATAAGCAGGGAGGACTGAAACATGGCTATTCGGAATTATAAGCCGACTTCGCCCGCCCGGCGCTTCATGTCGGTTCTGACCTTTGATGAAATCACCAAGAAAACCCCTGAGAAGAGTCTGGTCGAATATCTGAAGAAGAATGCCGGCCGTAACAATCAGGGCAAGATTACCGTCCGTCATCAGGGCGGCGGCAATAAGGTGAAGTATCGTATTATCGATTTCAAGCGCAACAAGCTGGATGTTCCGGCCAAGGTTGCTGCGATCGAATACGATCCCAACCGCTCTGCATTCATCGCTCTGCTGAATTACGCAGACGGTGAAAAGCGCTACATCCTTGCACCCCTTGATCTGAAAGTGGGCAACACGGTAGTGGCTTCCAGAGAAAAGGAAATTGATATTGTTCCTGGCAATGCAATGCCGCTGAACAGCATCCCCGTGGGTACTCTGATCCACAATCTGGAGATCAAGCCCGGCCGCGGTGGACAGATGGTCCGCTCCGCCGGTCTGAGTGCTCAGCTGATGGCAAAGGAAAACGGCTTCGCAACTGTCCGTCTTCCCTCCGGTGAAATGCGTCGTCTGCCGCTTGGCGCGATGGCAACCATCGGTACCGTCGGAAATACTGACCATGAAAACGTACGCCTGGGTAAGGCCGGACGTGTGCGCCATATGGGCATCCGTCCCACCGTCCGCGGCGTTGTCATGAACCCGAACGATCACCCGCACGGCGGCGGCGAAGGCAAGAGCCCGGTTGGCATGCCCGCTCCTGTAACGCCTTGGGGTAAACCTGCACTGGGTTACAAGACCAGAAAGCATAAGAAGTATTCCAACAAGATGATCATCAAGCGTGCAGGCAAGAAGTAATCGCCAAGGAAGGAGGCAGCTAACGAATGAGTCGTTCGATTAAGAAAGGCCCCTATGTAGAGGCTGCGCTTATGAAGCGCGTTATGGAAATGAATGCTTCCGGCAAGAAGGCGGTTGTGAAGACCTGGTCTCGCGCATCCACCATTTTCCCGGATTTCGTCGGACACACCATCGCGGTGCATGACGGCCGCAAGCATGTTCCGGTTTATGTGACTGAGGACATGGTTGGCCATAAACTGGGCGAGTTCGCCCCGACCCGTACCTTCCGCGGTCATGCCGGGGATAAGGCTACAGGTAAAAAGTAAGCGAGAGGAGTGAACAGAGATGGCAACCCGTATGAAGGAAAAGAAAGCGGCGCATGTTGCGAACCGTGATCAGCGGCCGCAAGCGCACGCCAAATACATCCGCATCTCCCCTCGTAAGGTCAAGATTGTGATTGATCTGATTCGCGGGAAGAGCGCGGAAGAAGCACAGGCGATTCTGACCTACACCCCCAAGGCTGCTGCACCCGTTGTGCTGAAAGTGCTCAATAGCGCAATCGCCAATGCAGAGAGCTGGAAAGAATGGAACGTGAAGGATCTGTATGTTGCTGAAGTGTACGCCAATCCTGGCCCCACACTGAAGCGCTATGTTGCACGTTCCCGCGGCAGCGCGTCCCCCATGCTCAAGCGCACCAGCCATATCAGCGTGGTGCTCGACAAGAAGTAAGGCGAAGGAGGTTTATCCATGGGTCAGAAAGTAAATCCCCACGGCGCGCGCGTCGGTGTGATCTATGACTGGAGCACTCGCTGGTACGCCGGGAAAAAGGATTTTGCCAATAATCTCGTCGAAGACTTCAAACTTCGCGAGATGCTGAAGAAAAAGTACTATGCAACCGGCATTAGCAAGATTGACATCGAGCGCACTGCCACCCAGGTGACTGTGAACATCTTCACATCCAAGCC
Source organism: uncultured Eubacteriales bacterium (assembly GCA_900321565.1). Taxonomy (GTDB): domain Bacteria; phylum Bacillota; class Clostridia; order Christensenellales; family Aristaeellaceae; genus UBA2943. The sequence continues at coordinate 16,634 of ONWQ01000189.1, read as the reverse complement.
TGGTATGATTATCGGACAGAAGGGTGCAAACATTGAACAGCTGAAGAAGGAAGTTACTGATTTCCTGAATGGCCGCAATGCACACATCAATGTGTTCGAGATCAAGCAGCCTGATGGCGATGCACAGCTGGTTGCGGAAAACATTGCACAGCAGCTTGAAAAGCGTATCAGCTTCCGTCGTGCAATGAAGCAGTCCATCCAGCGTGCCATGAAGGTCAATGGCGTGAAGGGTATCAAGTGCTCTGTAGGCGGCCGTATCGGTGGCGCAGACATTGCCCGCAGCGAACACTATCATGAGGGTTCGATTCCGCTTCAGACGCTCCGTGCAAACATTGATTATGGTTTTGCAGAAGCCAAGACCACATATGGCCGTCTGGGTATCAAGGTATGGATCTATAAGGGCCAGATCCTTCCCGCTGCCAAGAAGGCGCCGGGCCAGAAGGAGGTTAAGTAACCTATGCTGATGCCGAAAAGAGTCAAGCGTCGTAAGGTTTTCCGCGGACGCATGAAGGGTGCTGCCCATCGCGGCAATTTCCTGGCATATGGTGACTATGGCCTTCAGGCCACAGAACCCTGCTGGGTCACCTCGCAGCAGATTGAAGCTGCTCGTATTGCCCTGACCCGTTACACCAAGCGTGGTGGTCAGGTATGGATCAAGATTTTCCCTGACAAGCCAGTCACGGAAAAGCCGGCTGAAACCCGAATGGGTTCCGGCAAAGGCTCCCCTGAATACTGGGTTGCCGTTGTGAAGCCCGGCCGCGTCCTGTTCGAAATCAAGGGCGTACCGGAAGAAGCTGCCCGTGAGGCACTGCGTCTGGCTTCTCACAAGCTGCCCCTGAAGACTAAGATTATTGCACGCCAGACAGAGGCGACGACTGAAGCAGGTGGTGAACAGTAATGAAAGCGAAGGAAATGACAGCCATGACTGTCGAGCAGCTGGAAAACCAGGTGTCTGAGCTCAAAACCGAGCTGTTCAATCTGCGCTTCCAGTTGGCTGCCGGCACATTGAACAACAATCAGAAGATCAGGGAAATCAAACGCGATATCGCACGGACCAAAACCGTTCTTCGCCAGAAGGCGCAGGCGTAATTGAACTTGAAAGGAGGCAGCCGCTTCAATGTCTGAGGAAAGAGGACTTCGCAAGACCAGGGTTGGCGTTGTAGTCAGCGACAAGATGGACAAGACTTGCGTGATTCAGATTAAGACTCGTGTACGTCATCCCCTCTACGGAAAAATTATGAACCGGACGAGCAAACTGAAGGTTCATGATGAGAATAACGAATGTGGCGTTGGTGATACCATTCGTGTAATGGAAACTCGCCCGCTGAGCCACGACAAGCGCTGGCGCCTGGTCGAGATTATCGAAAAGGCTAAGTAAGCTGCTGTCATGAAGGAGGAAATACCCAATGATTCAGCCGCAAACGCGACTCAAGGTTGCCGATAATTCTGGCGCCAAGGAAATCATGTGCATCCGTGTGCTGGGCGGTTCTTTCCGGCGTGATGGCTCCATCGGTGATGTCATCGTTGCCAGCGTCAAGACCGCAAATCCCGGCGGCACTGTGAAAAAGGGCGATGTTGTCAAGGCAGTTGTTGTAAGATGCCGTAAGAACCGTCGCCGTAAGGATGGCAGCTATATTCGTTTTGACGATAATGCTGCAGTGATTATCAATGATCAGAATCTGCCCCGTGGTACCCGTATTTTTGGACCTGTTGCTCGTGAGCTGCGCGAGAAGGATTTCATGAAGATCGTTTCTCTGGCTCCCGAAGTACTGTGAGGAGGCAGAAATCATGAACGTTAAGAAGAATGATACTGTCCTTGTGATTACGGGCAAGGATAAGGATAAGAAGGGCAAGGTAATTGCCTGCTATCCCAAGCAGAACCGGGTTACCGTTGAAGGCGTGAACCAGGTGACCAAGCATCAGAAGCCTCAGGGCCAGACGACCCAGGGCGGCCGTATTACCAAGGTTATGCCCATTGATGCTTCCAATGTGATGGTTGTTTGCCCGAAGTGCAATAAGCCCACTCGTGTAGGCCACAAGGTAAACCATGTGGTCAATGATGCCGGCAAGAATGTGCGTCAGATGGTACGTGTCTGCAAAAAGTGCGGCGCGGATATTGACTGATAAGGAGGAAAAGCCCTATGGCTACTCGCATTAAGGAAAAGTATAAGGCCGAGGCTGTTCCTGCTTTGAAGCAGAAGTTCGGCTACAAGAATCCGATGCAGGTCCCGAGACTTGAAAAGATCGTGATCAATATGGGTCTGGGCGACTGCAAGGACAATGCCAAGGCAATGGAACTGGCTGTCAGCGAACTGACACTGATTGCAGGCCAGAAGCCCATGATCACCAAGGCAAAGAAATCCATCGCAAACTTCAAGGTCCGTGAGGGCCAGAATGTTGGCGCAAAAGTAACCCTGCGCGGTACTCGTATGGAAGAGTTCATGGACAAGCTTGTCTCTGTAGCACTCCCGCGTGTTCGCGACTTCCATGGCGTATCTGCCAAAGCTTTTGATGGCCGTGGCAATTACGCACTGGGCATTCAGGAACAGCTGCTTTTCCCTGAAATCGATTATGATAAGGTGGAAAAGATCCGCGGCATGGAAATGATTTTCGTGACGACGGCGCAGACCGATGAGGAATGCAAGGAATTGCTGTCTCTGTTGGGCATGCCCTTTGAGAAGGCGTAATTGAAGGAGGAAGAATACAGTGGCAAAGCTGAGCATGAAACTCAAGCAGGCTAGAACGCCTAAGTACTCCACCCGCGCTTACACCCGTTGCCGTCTGTGTGGACGTCCGCACTCGGTCCTGCGTAAGTATGGCGTATGCCGTATCTGCTTCAGAGAGCTGGCCTATAAGGGCCAAATCCCCGGTGTCCGGAAGGCTAGTTGGTAAGCGGGGAGAAGAACGGAAGGAGGTTCTATCATGGTTGTGAATGATCCCATCGCCGATATGCTCACCCGCATCCGCAACGCACAGGTAGCAAAGCATGATACGGTGGAGATGCCTGCCAGCAACACAAAGAAAGCGATCGCAAAGATCCTGCTGGAAGAAGGCTACATCAAATCGGTTGAAAATATCAATGACGGAGTTCAGGGGACCATCAAGATCACCCTGAAATATGTCGACGGCAAGCAGACCCCTGTTATTGCCGGTCTGAAGAGAATCAGCAAGCCCGGACTTCGCGTCTATGCTAGCTGTGACGAACTGCCCAAGGTCCTTGGTGGACTGGGTATTGCCATCGTGAGCACCTCAAAGGGTGTCATGACTGACAAGAACGCACGTAAGAATAACCTTGGCGGCGAAGTGCTCGCCTACATTTGGTAACCGACACGTCTGGAGGTGTGATTATGTCTCGTATCGGAAGGCTTCCGATTCAGGTTCCCGCGGGCGTGACGGTTACGGTCGACAATAACAACCTGGTAACAGTAAAGGGCCCGAAGGCAACACTGAGCCAGCAAGTCAATAAGATCATTACCGTCAAGCAGGAGGGCAATGTACTGACCCTCACCCGCCCCAATGAAGAAAAGCAGACCAAGGCTTATCATGGCCTGTACCGTGCACTGCTGCACAACATGGTTGTGGGCGTGACCGATGGTTTCAGCAAGACGCTTGAAATGGTCGGTACCGGCTATAAAGCCAAGGCAAGTGGCGACGGAAAGTCCATCGAAATCAACATCGGTTTCTCTCATCCTGTGATCATCCAGGCTCCCGAAGGGCTGTCCTTCAAGACCCCGAATGATACCACCATGGTGATCGAAGGCGCCGACAAGCAGGCCGTAGGCAATATGGCCGCCGATATCCGTGCTATCCGTAAGCCTGAACCGTACCTCGGCAAGGGCATCAAGTATAAGGGTGAGCACATCCGCCGCAAGGAAGGCAAGACCGGTAAGAAGTAAGAGAGGGAGTGACTGCAAATGTTCAAAAAGCGTGACCGTAACGAAGTGCGTGAGATCCGTCATGCGCGCGTCCGCAAGAAGATCAGCGGCACCCCTGAAATGCCGCGTCTGTCTGTATATCGTTCCAACAAGCATATTCAGGCCCAGATCATTGATGATGTGAAGGGCGCAACCCTCGTCAGCGCTTCAACGCTGGATCCTCAGCTGAAGGGTCAGCTGGATGAGGTTGATAAGAAGGGCGCTGCCAAGCTGGTTGGCAAGCTCCTGGGTGAGCGTGCTGTCCAGGCCGGCATCAAGTCCGTGGTCTTCGACCGTGGCGGCTATGTCTACTCTGGCCGCGTGGCAGAAGTTGCCAACGGAGCTCGCGAAGCCGGACTCGAATTCTAAGAGAAGGAGGACACACGCAATGCAACGCTACGAACAGAATAGCGAATTTAAGGACCGCTTGGTTGCTGTCAACCGCGTGTCCAAGACCGTAAAAGGCGGTCGCAACGCCAGGTTCTCCGCCCTCGTGGTGATTGGCGATGAGCAGGGCCACGTCGGTGCAGGCATGGGAAAAGCTGTTGAAATTCCCGAAGCCATTCGCAAGGCCAATGAAGATGCCAAGAAGAACATGGTCAATGTACCGCTGAGCGGGACTACGCTGCCTCATGAAGCAGTCGGATATTACAGCACGGCCAAGGTTGTGCTGATTCCGGCACCTGAAGGCACCGGTGTGATTGCTGGTGGCGCAGCACGTGCTGTGCTGGAAATGGCTGGTGTGCGCAATATCCGCACGAAGTCTTTCGGTACCAACAATCCTATTAACACCGTCAAGGCTACCATCGAAGCCCTGAAGCTTCTGCGCAGCCCGGAAGAAGTTGCCCGTATGCGCGGCAAGACAGTTGAAGAAGTACTTGGATAAGGAGGAATAATAAGATGAAGCTCAAGATTACCTTGATCAAATCTCCCATTGCCTCCCTGCCCAAGCATAAGGCAACGGTTGCTGCACTGGGACTGAAGAAGGTCGGACAGACTGTTATTCATCCCGACAATTCCGCAGTGCGCGGACAGATTTTTGCCGTGAAGCACATGGTGAAAGTCGAAGAAGTGAACGAATAAGGAGGAATTCCCATGAAACTGCACGAGCTGCATCCCGCAGAGGGATCTACCACCGCTGCAAAGCGCCTGGGTCGTGGCGTGGGTTCCGGACTGGGCAAGACCTCCGGTAAAGGCCACAAGGGTGCAAAAGCACGTTCTGGCGGTGGAAAGCGCCCGGGTTTTGAGGGCGGCCAGATGCCACTGTATCGTCGTGTTCCTAAGAAGGGATTCACGAACATCTTCGGCACCGAATATGCCGAAGTGAATGTCGAACGCCTGAACTGCTTCGAAGACGGTTTTACCGTGGACGAAAAGGCTCTGTTGGATGCCGGCATTATCAAAAAGACTCTCGACGGCGTGAAAATTATGGGCAATGGTGAGCTTCAGAAGAAGCTGACCGTAAAGGCCGCCAAATTTACTGCCTCAGCGAAAGAAAAGATCGAGGCTCTCGGCGGGAAAGCCGAGGTGATCTGAGATGGTTGAGTCACTTCGCAAACTCTGGGCCAACCAGGATCTTCGCAAGAAGCTGATTTATACTTTCGGAATGCTGCTGATTTATCGTCTCGTTTCCGTGATTCCTGCACCAGGTATTGATAAGAGCAGGCTGGGCCAGTCTATGGATCTGCCGCTCCTTCAGCTGGTGAACATGATGACCGGTAACAGCTTCAGCAACATGACCATAATGGCCATGGGTATTACACCGTACATCAATGCATCCATTATTATGCAGCTGCTGTGTATTGCGATTCCGGCTCTGGAACGTCTGCAGCAGGATGAATCCGGTGCTGGCCGTGAAAAGATTACCCGGATCACCCGGTATGTCACCGTTGCGCTTGCTGCACTGCAGGCCATCGGTCTGGTCGCCGGCCTGAACTACATGAAGTCTGGTTGGATTAATTATCTGTTGGTTGGTATTTCCATGGCAGGCGGTACTGCTTTTGCCATGTGGCTGGGCGAGCAGATCACAGACAAGGGCATCGGCAACGGTATTTCCCTGCTGATCTTTGTAGGTATTATCTCCAACCTCTTCAATGGCATTGTCTCCGGTTTCACCAACGCAAGTGCGAATGGTACGACTTCCGGATGGATCAATGTTATTGTAGTGATTCTTGTAGCCGTTATCCTGACCGTCCTTGTGACGTTTGTTGAACTGGGCGAGCGCAGAATCCCGCTTCAGATCGCCAAGCAGACCAAGGGCCGCAGGGTCTATGGCGGGCAGAATACCCGTATGACGCTGAAAGTTATCTCTGTTGGCGTCATGCCGCTGATCTTTGCGTATTCTTTCATGGCTTTCCCGTCAACCATTATTCAGCTGGTTGACCCGCAGGCCAAAGCAGGGTTTACCCAGTGGTGGCTTATCAACATGGGTAACGGCAGTGTGATGTACATTCTGATCTCTGCACTGCTGATTATCGCATTCACCTATTTCTATTCTTCCATTTCGTTTGATCCCAAGAAGCAGGCAGAACAGCTGATCATGCAGGGTGCTACCATTCCTGGACAGCGCGGCAAGAATATGCGGCAGTATCTCCAGAATACGGTAAACCGTCTGAACCTGTTTGCAGCCCTTTTCCTGGCGATTCTCTCTGCGATCCCTTCACTTCTGACCCGTGGTCTGAATGCAAGCGTGCCTTATGCGGCAAGCTCCATTCTGATTGCCGTGAGCGTGGCACTGGAAACAATCCGTACCATTCAGGGTGAAATGAGTATCCGTGGTATTGAAATGGACGTTGAAAAAGGCGGATTCATGTCTTAACGATTACCGTGCGCTGCCGTCTGGCAGCGCACGGTCTCATGATTGACTGGTAAGAAAGGAGCAGGAGAATGAATATTATCTTTCTCGGACCTCCTGGTGCCGGTAAGGGCACTCAGGCTCAACGCATTTGTGATGCTTTGAATATTCCACAGATTTCTACTGGTGACATTCTCAGGAAAGCCATCAAGGAGGGAACCCCTACCGGATTAAAAGCCAAGGAATATGTTGAAGCCGGTAAACTTGTACCAGATGAGGTGCTTGTGGAGATCATCCGTGACCGTCTTGCCATGGATGATTGTAAGCAGGGATATATTCTGGATGGTTTTCCACGCACGGTGCCGCAGGCTGAAGCCCTGGAGAAGATTGCCAACATTGACTGCGTAGTCGAGCTTGCCGTAGATGATGAAAATCTGATCAAACGGCTTTCAGGTCGCCGCGTCTGCCTGAACTGTGGTGCGACGTATCATGTCTCCCTGCTGGGTGACCGTACGACCTGTGAAAAGTGCGGTGAACCTCTGATTCAGCGCAAGGATGATGCTCCGGAAACGGTGCTGAACCGCCTGACTGTTTATCATGAGCAGACCGCGCCTCTGATTGCCTTTTATGAGTCCAGAAACCTGCTGAAGCGTTTCGACGGCATGAAGGGCATGGAAGAGGTCTATCAATCCATTATGGAAACGCTGGGTGCAAAAGCATGATTACAATCAAGAATGATGCTCAGGTGGACGCAATGCGCCGTGCAGGAGCCCTCCTGTATGAGGTTCTGGAATCGGTGTGTGAGGAAGCCAAGCCTGGTGTGACCACTGCATATCTCAATGAGATCGCTGATCAGAAGATCCGTAAGGCAGGTGCAATCCCTTCCTTCTTTCAGTATGAAGGTTTCCCCGCATCCATCTGTACTTCCGTGGATGACTGTGTCATCCATGGCATTCCTTCAGAGCATGAAATCCTGAAGGAAGGTTCACTTCTGAAACTGGATTGCGGGTTGATTCTGGACGGCTGGCAGGCAGACAGTGCACGGACCGTCGGGATTGGAAAGATTTCTGAAGCTGATCAGAAACTGCTGGATGTCACAAAAGCCAGTTTTTTTGCAGGAGCTGCCATGGCGATTGCAGGGAACAGGCTGGGCGATGTCGGGCATGCTGTTCAGGAAGTCGCTGAGGGCAACGGATTTTCTGTTGTCCGTGACTACTCAGGGCATGGGATCGGCCGAGAAATGCACGAGGACCCGGCAGTCTATAATTTCGGTATTCCCAATCATGGATTAAAACTGCGCAAGGGTATGGTAATTGCCATTGAACCGATGCTGTGTGCAGGCGACTGGCATGTAGGAGCGCAACCCGACGGATGGTTTGTACGTTCGCTGGATCATTCTATGACTGCGCACTACGAACACACTGTTGCGATTATGGAGAATGGCAAGCCTGAAATTCTGACCTATCCCGGATATCAGTGGAAGGAGTAAGCGTGATGGAACGCATACCCTTTGAACCTGGCCGAGTGGTATTATCCAGACAGGGAAGAGACGAAGGCAGATATTTTATCGTCCTTCAGGTTCTGGATGATGCATATATCCTGATTGCAGATGGCAAATCTCGCAGTATGCATCATCCGAAGAAGAAGAAAATGAAGCATGTTTTTGCGAAGCCGTATCTGATGAATCTGGAGCAGCGCTTTCCCAGCGGTCATATGCTGGACAGCGACCTGTATCAGTTTCTTGAGGAACACGGTCTTGGGTTGAAGAAGCCCCTGTGCAAGGAGGACTGAAAACTTGTCAAAGGATGACGTCATTGAAATGGATGGAAAGGTCGTGGAGGCCCTTCCGAATGCCATGTTCCGCGTAGAGCTGCCCAACGGCCACCAGATTATGGCGCACATCTCCGGCAAAATGCGGCAGAATTTTATCCGCATTTATCCAGGAGATAAGGTTACTGTCGAGCTTTCGCCCTATGATCTGACCCGTGGCCGGATCACCTGGCGCAGCAAGAGCTGATTAAACGACGCAAAGGAGGAATACCCATGAAAGTCAGACCATCCGTAAAGCCGATCTGCGAAAAATGCAAGATTATCAAGCGTAAGGGCAGAGTCATGGTTATTTGTGAAAACCCCAAGCATAAGCAGCGTCAGGGTTGAATAAAAAAAGGTTTCGGAAATTGTCCGAAACCTTTTTTTATCAGTAATACAACCTTGGGGATACCTGGGACTAGGTCCGGATCGTCAATCGACTACCATTCCGGTCAGAAGATACCAGGACCTGAGTCGGTATGCTTTCGGCGAGACGGGCAACATGCGATATGATACCGATCTTGCGTCGATTACTTGCCAGTGCTGTCAGCAGCTGGACAGCAGACTGAAGCTCACGTTCACTGAGCGTTCCGAAGCCCTCATCAATGAACATGGCATCGATCAGGCGTGCGCTGGATTGCTTCTGGACCATGCCTGAAAGCCCGAGCGCAAGGGCCAGAGATGCAAGGAACGATTCGCCACCGGAAAGAGAAGCGGTATCCCGTACTGTATTGGTCAGATGATCCCTTACATCCAGTTGCAGATCGCTGGTTTTTCTCCGGTCGTGGACTGTCTCGCGAAGCTGAAGCTCATATTTGCCACCGGTCATCCTGTCAAGGTGCATGTTTGCCTCATCAAGAATCTCACGGAAAATGTATCCGGCGGCATGCCCCGAAAAAGTGGCTTTGGGCAACTGAGCTGTCAGGTCTGCATGATTGGCCAGGGTTGCAAGAAAGTTCAGTCGCTGGAACAGGGGTTCTGTCGTCTTCAGTCGCGCTTGTGCATTCAGGACCGTCTGCTTTGCCTGACTGTAGATGGAGAATCTCGATTGTTCTTCCCTCTGTGCAGAGGCCAGTTCACGGATCCGGGCTTCACTGCTTTGAATCTCAAGCTCAAGCTGATCGGTCTGGATGCGTTCCGGATGCTCCTGCGTTTCATCCATAAGATGCCTGACAGACTGCTCGGCCAGAAGACACTGCTGATTGTATTCCTGAATGCGTGCAGTCTGCTCCTTAAGCCATGTTTCTCCGTCACCGATGACAGGTCTGAGGGCATCGCGATATTCATCTTCGTTCTGAAACCTGTTCTGCCGCAGTGCGTCTGTGTAAGCCTGGTAGCATTCTGCTTTCTTTTTCTGCGCGGACTCAGCCTCATGCTTTTTGGCAGTAAGGACTCCGGACATATGTGTCACGGCCTGCCGCGCCTTTTGTAACGCATCGGTTGTTTCCTGAATGCGACATTCCAGTTTTGTGGCCAGATCGATATTCTTCTTCTGCTCGAGTACGGCTTCTTCCTGACTTGAGTATGGCAGAACAATTTCCTGCAGCTGGCCTTCAAGGCGTGCGAGCTCCTTTTCCCACGCTGTATTCCCGGCTTCAAGACGTGCCTTCTCCTCGGCCAGGGTGTTCTGCTGGGTCAGAAGCGTGGTCAGCAATTGCGCGGCTTCCTGATGCTTACGGTTCGCTGTTTCTGCCTGTACCCTGAGATCCTGAGCCTCCTGTGCTTCCGCTGACCTTCGGTCGCTTTCATCCCGGCGGAAATCGGAACTGGACAGCAGTGTCCAGTCTGCATCCAGGTCCTGTGCCCGTGCCCGATTCATGCACTCCTGTTTACAGGTTAAGAATCGTGCTTCCAGAGTATGGCTTGTCTGAAGGGCTGCCTGATACTGATCTTCAGTGTGGCGCAGCAGAAGATCGTCTTCATCGAGCATCCCTGAAGTAAGCTGTTGTCCGGCGTGCAGTCGGAGATGCGAAACGTCCTTGGCTGTCAATAGTGTACCGCATACAGGACAACAGGCTTCGCCGGAACTCAGAATGGTATTTTTCAGCTCGTGAGCGAGGATACCGGACTGCTGAGCAAGATATTCGCGATGCAGACGTGTGTTTCGGCTTCTTGCGTCAGACAGTATACTCAGCTGACACTGAGACGAATGGAGTGCGGTCTGAAGCTCATGCTCAAGATCGATACTTTCCTGTATTTTTGCATTAAGACCGTCGGTACCGTTCCAGGCCTGTTCGGCGTGCACTGCTTTTTCTGCCGTCTGTGTAACCTTCAGAAGCAGAGTCTGAGTATCCCCCATGCTTTCGAGAACCTGCTGCTGTTCTTCAATCTGCCGCCGGCATGTACTCAGACGTATATTGGAATCAAGCAACTGTTGTGCGGAATCATGCAGCTGGCGGTCCAGTTTTTGCTTCTGTTCCATAAGATGATCCCGCAATGTGTAATGTTCCAGAGATTCCTGGATTCTGGTTGCCTTCTGCCGGAGCTGAACCGCATCGTCATGATGTGCTGTGGCCTCGGCAGACGCTTTCTCGGCATCCATGAGTTTCTGATTCAGTTCAATGAGCGACTGCTCCAATTGCTGTACTTCTGTTCCAAGAGTATCCGCATGCCGACCGGACTCTTCCCAGGCATGATGAAAAGGCCGCACATTGTGCAGCGCAGTGGCTGCCAGTGCACAGGTATTTTCCAGTGTACGGAATGCACTCTCCTGAGCCTGAAGCCCGGCTTGTTTCTGGCGGGCTTCATCCAGCCTCTGAAGCCGTGTATTGATTTGCTGAGCCTGATTCAGGCGTGTCTGGAGTTCAGAGTGATGAGTGTATTCCTTTTCAATCTTCCGGGTTGCATCTTCACAGATCACGGACTGCTTTTCAGTCAGATCAGCCAGGCTGTCACATATCTGGGGATGTGATGGAGAAAAAAGAGCGCGCATATCCGGAGTCTCGTTCGGGAGAGGAAAAACCTCGGGCTGCAGAACGCTTACGATTTTCTGGAATTCCTCTTCGCGCTGCTGAGACAGCAGGTTACGCGTCCTCTGGAGGAGACTTTCCATGGCTTTGTATGGCTTTTCATCATAGAGTCTGCCGATGATCTCATTCCGGTCCTTGCTTTCCTGGAGGAAGGCCCGAAACTCACCCTGTGCGAGCATTACGATCTTTCGGAACTGACCAGCATCCATTCCGGTTATGGATTCAATCTCTGCAGTTACCTTTTGAGCACCCTTGACTGCCAGGCTTTCCGTATCAGTCAATACAGCGTCCTTGTCAGCGGTTTGACTGTACTGACCTGTCTGTCGGTCTTTCTTGAAATGCAGGGTACGGGTGACCTTATACTGATGACCGGATTCTTCGAAGGTCAGAGAGACCTGGGTATCGGTTTTTTTGTCCACATAATCTGAATGCATCATTTCCGGACGTCGGTCTGTACCGCTTGCTTCGCCATAAAGAGCAAAGACCAGTGCATCGAACAGTGTGGTTTTTCCGCTGCCTGTATCCCCACTGATCAGGAAAATCCCGGAAGGCAGCTGAGTAAAGTCCAGGTCTGCTTCCTTATAAGAGCCGAAAGCAGTCATGGACAGAAACAGTGGTTTCATCCTCTGGCCTCCTTTCCGAGAAGAAATGTCAGCAGAGATTCTGCGCAAACGTCCAGCGTATCCTCACGGTACTGATGCTCGTCCAGAATCCGGGCGGCATGCTCGATCAGTGTCTCATCTTCTGCGTTCATAGGCTGATTCGGGTACTGAAAATCATAATAGGCGTGGAACATTTCTGGCAGACTCAGTGCGGTATGCGGCCGGTCCGGCAATGCTTCTGCTTCGGCCTGTCTGGGGACACGGTCCAGCCAGAGCAGACGGCTTTTCTTGCTTTCAAACAATGTCAGCAGACGATCATATGCCTGATCAGGAATCACCGGATCGGACAGACGGACATGGATATACTCACCCTGGCGTCCGTTCGTTGTTTCTTCCTCAATGATTTCTTCCAGCATTCCGCATATATTCCGGAGCGGATGCAATGGTGTAACCGGATGCATATACATTTCAGGTGTTTCGGATTTTGCCCCGAGGCGAATGATCTGAATCCCGTGCTGTGCATTTCCCTCATCGGTACGTCCGGCTTCGCTGAAGTGATAGCACATGGGAGTACCGGCATACCGGATTCCTGGCCTGTGCATGGCCTGGGGCCTGTGAATATGTCCCAGCGCGACATAATCAAAGGCATCCAATACGGAGGCATCCAACTGACCAACACCGCCAACACTGCTCTCGGATCCGCCCATGACTGGCTGCTGGGAAGTGGAACACACAAACTGGTGCGCCAGGAGTACATTTCTTTCACAGGGATTCAGTTGCTGACGCTCCAGAAGCATTTGCGCTGCCATGGTATAATCGGAAGGTATGTCTTCCTGGAGCACCTGTGCAACCTTTGCAGGGAAAAAGTAGGGCAGCATATAAAAATGCACAGGCCCAAATGCATCCTGCAGTGTGATTTTCTGGAGTTCAGAATGAAGTTGTCCGGAAACATACAGCCCCTGATTGCGGACGAGCGCTTGCAGATATTCAATAGTTTCAGGGGAATCATGATTCCCGGCAATCATCAGTACAGGGATATTTCTCTGACACAGACCTGTAAGAAAATCGCTGCACAGACTGCGGGCTTCTGCTGAGGGCTGTGAACGGTCGAAAATGTCTCCGCACAAAAGGATTACATCCGGTTTCTCCTCTTCAATCACCTGATAACAGTTCCGGATCCATGCAGGTTGATCGCCCTCGGCGATCAGATTGAGCCCATGGAGGTTTTTTCCGAAGTGAAGGTCGGCTAAATGCATAATGGTCATACGGGTTACCCGGTGTCCGGGCGTTCCTCCTTCCGGTTAGACGGATTCCGTTGCTATTGTACAACAAAACAGGCGGATAAGCATCTGCGACTGGCTTTGTGTTGCCTTGAGTGCGATGCGTGTTTGATGTATAATGTTACCGTGGTAATTTATGGATTAAGGAGATGAACGTCTTGAGCGAGCAAGGAAATCAGCCGAACGGGTCTGAAGATCGCATGCAGGAAGCCACACGCGTTATTCCTGCAGTGGGAAAAACGGAACCACCTGTGCGCAGGAGACGTGCCGACCGATATAGAGCGGAGTCACAGATGGCAGAGGAACCGGGAATATCATTGCCCGGGGAATCCGGTGCGGAAGAGAGCAGCCGCATGATTCTTGAAAGTACACATATGCCGCCAGCCCCGCAGAGGACGACACCTCGCCCACAGGCACTGGAGAGGACAGAACGTGCCAGAGAAAGCCGGGGTGATGATATCCGGCGTCCGGTCAATGCTCCCGGGTATTCGCGCCGTGCGCCTCTGGGATATGATCCGGAAGCGGATGCGATCCATACAGGCAGAATGGAAGAAAAACGGCATTATGAGGATAACGAAGTGCAGAAACCGGGAAAAAGCCGGATTCTGGTGGGTATTCTGATAGCCATTCTGATTCTCGCGCTTCTTGTATTGGGCATTCATCTGATCCCGGAGGACAATACTTCTGTTCTGGGTGATGTCAAACGTACGGTTACGGGTGCATTGTCGGGGATTCTTCCTGCACAGCCTACATCGGTACCGACCTCAGAGCCGGAACCGATTCCGGAAGATCACCCGGTTACAGCGTCTGCCCAGTCAGGGGTTGCACCGCTGGAGGTTATCTATACGTTTGAAACCAGTGATGATATTGAGGAAGTCCGGATCCTGGATGCGCAGAATGTGGAGATGGACTATTTAACGAAGGCAGAGGGAACCGAGAGTGGCTTGAAATGGACAATCACAGTAACCTATGCAGATGCGTACGAGGGTGAGGTTCAGATTCAGACACTCTATGACGGGGAATGGAATGACTTTGGAGAACGCATTCCCATGCAGATCAGTGAAGCTGCACCGGTCCTGGAACAGTCTGCCCAGACTCCGGTTGCGCAGAATTCAAATCTTGTCATGGACTTCTCCGCAACACCAAGAACCGGTACTGCCCCGATCAATGTTGCATTCAGTATGACTACAAGCCTGAGTGCCACCGATATTCGGCTGGTGAATGAACAGGGCGAGGTTCTGGATGCGGTAGGCACAGTTCTGGTGGAAAACAAATCCACACCTCAGCGCATCTGGGCTATGAACATGATGTTTGAGGAAGCATACAGCGGAATGGTGGTTGCTCAGGTCAAATCTGAGGACCGGTGGATAGACAGTGATAAATCCATTACGTTGAATATTGCTGCAAATCCGCTGGCAACCCAGGTGCCTATGACTTCAGATGTGCCGGAGATTCTTCCGGAAGATACGCAGGAACCCGAAGGCGAAGCACAGCCGACCAACGAGCCTGCGGTGACTACCCAGGAACCGGTGGCACCGGTTCCGATCGGCGCTGAACAGACGGATCCGTGGGAAGAAGGCCCGTGGGATGACAGCGGGGATGCAACGGATGCAGCTGACGGGGACGCATTCCTTGAAGAACAGGATACGTCGGAAACAGCGGAAGCGACTGAAACTGCTGCTGTGATCACGCCTGCAGTGACAACAGTACTGCCGGAAGCAACTGAGGCGCCGCAACCGACGGAGGTCCCGGCTGAAGAAACCCTGGCACCAACAGAGGCACCACGCCTTCAGGCGGTCGCAGATGAAAGTGCAGACCCATCGTTGATCAAAACAGCAACGATCTATAATGGCAACAGTGCTGTGAATACCTATGACAGACCGATCGCGGACCTGATTGACATGCCGGATGCGGACCATTATGCTTTACAGCCTTATGGCGTTATGACCTTCCGAGGGTCATCCTTCCGTCAGAATGCGGCTGAAGGCACGGTGAGCAGCGATCTGACAGGTATGGATATTCTTTGGCAGACCGACGCTGGCAGCGCTAAAGGCGCAAGCAGCACATTCTACGGGATCGGCTGGACCGGACAGCCGCTGATTATCAAATGGAGCAAGGAAATCCGGGAGATGAGCAATCTGAACGAAGCCAAAAAGAATACCAAGGCGCTTCGGGAAGTGATCGTTGCCGGTGAGGATGGAAAGATCTATTTCCTGGACCTGGAAACCGGCGAAGCCACTCGTGATGTGATCCAGCTGGGGTATCCCATGCGTGGTACACCGAGTGTGCATGCACTGGGGTATCCGCTGATGTCTGTTGGCCAGTATGCCAGAAAAATGTCCGGAAGGACAGGGGATATCGGACTCCGTGTGTATAATCTCCTGACACAGAAACAGGCCTTCATGATCGATGGCCTGGATGGCAGACTGGGCCGTCCTTACTATGGGGTTGGTTCATTTGAGACATCATCACTGTTTGATTATCATTCAGACTCCATGATCAGTGCCGGCACAAACGGGATGCTGTATGTGACGAAACTGAACACGACTGTAAACCGGACGCAGAGCACACTGTCTACGGACTCGCAACAGGTAGCACTGCGCACAAAAGTTTCCAAGCAGGCTGATAAGCTGGTGGCAGTGGAATCAAGCCTGGCTGCATATCAGAAGTATGTCTTCTATGCTGATATGGCAGGCATCCTGCGCTGCGTGGATACTACCAGCATGACAACGGTATGGGCTGTAGATACAGATGACAGCGTGGAGGCAGCGATTGCCCTGGACCTGGATGCTGCAGGTAATCTCTGGCTCTATACAGCCAATACACTGCAGCAGCGCAGCAAGGGAAACTGTTCAATCCGGCGGTACAATGCGATGACCGGTAAGCTGGACTGGCAATACGATATACCTGTAAGCAAGGCAACCAAAAAGCATAATATCATCGGCGGTGCCAAGGCGTCACCGGTGATCGGGCGCAAAGGACTGGATGGCCTTGTATACTTTACGATCTGCTCAGCCAAGGATGTACGTGGGACTGCTGCAGAATCGGTTCTGATTGCGCTGGATAAGACCACGGGAGAAGTGGCATGGCTGAAAACGCAGGACGTGTATACGTATTCTTCACCGGTCGCGGTTTATACAGACACAGGGAAAGGTTACCTGATTCAGGCAACATCGGATGGCAAACTGTATCTGATGGATGGACTGACAGGTGAGCAGGTTTCCATGCTTCAGCTGGAAGGTACAGTGAATGCATCTCCTGCGGTT
>ONWQ01000386.1 GCA_900321565.1 uncultured Eubacteriales bacterium | reverse complement strand
GCGCTGTCCGGACCCTGAAGACAGAGGGGAGTGATCCGGTTCCTCAGGGACAACCGGCAGCGGTTCGGTACGGAACTGACAACGGAGGCGCATGAACTGTACCCGGAACAGGAAGGCACAGCCGGAAAAAACGGATGCGCATCCGGCAGATTCAGGTGAGCCGGCACATAAACCTGCATACGGCGCTTCACGTGGGGCGCCGCTGTTTGTTTCCGGAAGATGAATGCCAGTCCTCTCTTTTTGCCTTCTATGATCACTTTTATTCTTCCACGTTCATTTTTCCATTGCCAGATATGCAGGCTGCGGGTAAAATAACATCAGGCTGGAGCGTATCTTTTTCTGCTGGTGTCTGAGAAGGCATATGGCACACCCGGGATCCTGTGCGCCTGAGGACCGGAACACTGTACCGGAAGCTGGCAGCGATGCATCTGACTTTGACCATGCTGACGGGTCTTTGCTTTTCCCGGGCACCCCGCACAGGACCGTGGCGTCCGGGGCTTATATGTGCCGGCACAGCGGAAAATGGCATGTAAGGATTGCATATAACAGGTCATATTGTCGGTATTTCCTGCCCTGGGTAAGGATGATATGCTATGTCTGATCCGGCGCACACAGGAAGCGTGAAACGGACCGGATGCGGATGCTGTACGGAGAGAAAGGAATTGGATATATGCCGAGCTGGACATTTGAGGCAATCCCAGCAGAGATTCCGGGAATCATACAGACGGTGGAACAGAACCTGGTGAAGTGGAACGCCGAACAGAAGACGCGGGCGAAAACGCTGCTCGCCGTGGAGGAATCCCTCGCACGGCTGATCGGGCACAGCGCTGATCGGCCTGGCTATGATTCTGCCGCAGCTGCATGTGCCGGTGGAGGCCATCGGACTGATCATGGGCATTTATGCGCTGGCGGATATGCTTGAGACGGTGAACAACTGTCTCGGTGATGTTTCCGCCACGCTGATCGTGGCGAAGAGTGAAAAGCTGATCGATGAAAAGGTGTATTATTCGTAAGGAACCGCGCTGCCGGGAGGATCATCGTGTCTGACATGAACAGGAACAGAGGGCGCGTCAGGTACTGACCGGGAAGGATCCTGTCTTTGCCTGCGTTCCGGCGCTGCATACCCTGTTCGCTGGGCCTGCCGGGGGATGGGTCCCGGTGCCTGTCGGGGCTTATACTCAAAGGGGCAGAACGCACTGAAAAACAGGCTTGCCGTACGGCGTTCGATCGGAAAAATTGCTTTTCGGTATCACCAGGCATGGAGGAGGGAAACCATGGATCTGCATGATTATGAAGATGTGGCTGAAAACTATGATCTGTACCTGGATGCCATGTACAGGAGTGAAGACAATCATTCCGGGTTCCGGGAGTTTTACCTGGACTTTGCCCGGGAATACGGGAAAGACGGCGTGATTGATATAGCGTGCGGAACCGGAGCCGTTCTGCTGTACCTGGCAGAGCATGGGATCATGGCAGACGGAACGGACCTTTCAGAAGCCATGTGCCGGGTCGCGGATGAAAAAGCAAGGCAGAAAGGCTTCAGGCTGAATATCTTTCCCGCGAATATGACGGAATTCAGAAGCAGCAGGAAGTATTCGTGCGCAATCATTGCACGGAGCGGGTTCATGCATCTGCTGACACCGGAACTTCAGAGGGCAGCACTCCTCAACATCCGGGAGAATCTGGTGGACGGAGGCATGCTGACCCTGAATACATTTGATCCACACCCTTTCTTCCAGGCGCAGCAGATGAAAACGAAAGATACAGACTATACTTTCCGCCTGGAGTACACGAATAAACAGGGCAGGCATGAGAAAATCTATAATGCGATTTCCTATGATCCGTATACACAGATCATGAGCGGGAACTGGAAGTTTGAAGTCCTGGACGAGCACGGGAATGTGATTGAAGAAAGAGTGCGTCCGCTGAAGATGAGACAGACGTACCGTCAGGAAATGAAGTATCTTCTGGAACTGACAGGGTATGAGATTGTCAATGTATTCGGCGGATATCACCGGGAAAGCGGAAACGGGTCCGCGAAGAATGTGATCTGGTGCGTAAGAAAAAGAGAATGCTGAACAGACCGGCTTACAGGAAAGGTGACCTGCACTGCGCATAACGGGAGGTACACGATGCAAAAGAAGGCAGACAAAACAATTCTGATCATCAGCGCTGTACTGGGTGTGGCGGCTCTGATCCTGATTGTGCTGTCCATCGTCGGAGAGTTCGCAACGAATTGGGTCCTGACGGCAGGGCTTGGCTGCGCAGCGCTTGGAAACCTGATCCAGATTATGAACGGAATCAGGAACAGGAAATCACAGGGGTCATAACCGGTCTTTGCCGGAGTCTGTGACCGGCAGGGTATGTCCCCGGGGAGATGCGGAAATATGAAGATTCAAGAAGTCAGTCTGAATGATGCAATGCTTGAACAGCTGATTCATCTTTCGGAGGATTGGACTGCAGAAAAGAGCTGTTACGGATACCGCCCGAATGACAAAACCGATATCGAGGGCAACAGGATCTTTATCGCTGAAGACGATGGTCGGGTGATAGGCTATCTTTTTGGCAGGGTTCATCAGTCAGAACAGATGAAATCCATTATGCCGGAAGGGACACCGTATTTTGAGGTGGAAGAGCTGTATGTTGTACCGGAGAGACGGTCCCGGGGGATTGGGGCGAAACTGTTCCGGTATACGGAAAAAGCCGTGAAATCAGAGGCTGAATATATGGTGCTGAGCACGGCAACAAAGAACTGGAAAGCGGTTTTTCACTTCTATCTGGAGGAATTGGGCATGACTTTCTGGAGTGCGCGGTTATTCAGGAAGATCGATGCTTGAATCGTCCAGACAGAATGCCGGTGAAAACCCCCCGGAAGTTCACTGAACAGGAAATCGGGGTTTGTCAGGATAGCCTAGCAGACAAAATCGGAAAATATATTTTGAAATACTCGACTATGGGGTGATCGATCATGGATAAGTACATAGAGGAAAACAAAGCGGCATGGGAAGAGGCTTTTGATAACAGGACCGCTTCCTGGGGTGCGGATATTACAGAGCGTATACAGAAAGATGAATACCCGTTTTTCAATGAGGATACGAAGAACATCCTGAAGCAGATCCGTACGGAGGGAGCAGTGATTGGCCAGTTCTGCTGCAACAACGGGCGTGAACTGCTCTCACTGGTCAAAAGTGGAAAGGCGCAGAAAGGAATCGGCTTTGACATTGCGGAAAACCAGGTGGCATTCGCAAATGAAAAAGCGGAGGAACTGCAGCTCCCGTGCGTGTTTGAGGCTGTCAATATTTACGACATCGACGACCGGTACAGAGATCTGTTTGATGTGGTGATCATCACCATCGGTGCGCTCTGCTGGTTTAAGGATCTGAACCGCTTTTTTGCGATTATCGCGAAATGCATGAAGCCGGGAGCTGTTATCGTAATCAACGAGGAGCATCCCTGTACGCATATGCTTGCCGCAGAAGGCGATGAATCATTTGATCCGGAACACAGGATGGAATGCCTGTATTCTTATTTTGAACATGAGTGGACCGGAAACGAAGGCATGTACTATATGACGCAGAAGAACTACCGTTCAAAGACTTTTACCGATTTTACGCATTCGATGTCTGAAATCATATCCGGGATGTGCAGCAACGGAATCGTTGTTACCGGATTGAAGGAATTCGATTATGATATTGGCACCGGGTTTTCCGCACTCGATCATCATGGGTTTCCACTTTCCATGATTATCCGTGGAAAAAAGACTTTGGAATGAGAAGAGGCTATCTTTTGAAATTGTCGGCTAAGACATTCGGGATTTGTGAGGATGAAGAGATGAAGAAATATGCAATGCCGGTCATTATGCTGGCT
>ONWQ01000316.1 GCA_900321565.1 uncultured Eubacteriales bacterium | reverse complement strand
GTATACAGCAATTCATCAAAGGCGGTGTTAAAATAAGTGTCCTTATCGTATCTGGGTTCAATGATAAGGAACACCAACTCGCTCTCCCATCCCTTAAAGGAATTGATGGTCGAAACTTTGATTGTTCCGCTGTTCATCCAGAAATTCATCTTCTTGTTTTCGCGGATTCTATCATAGTCGGTGCGATAGACTTTTTGCTTGAAAGCATCCAGTTCCTCCTTGTTTGATGACATATACTCCAAGAAGAATGCCTTGGTAATCCCGCTTTTCTTGCACTCTATTTCCATCGCGGTTTCGAACTGTCCGGGGAATAATTCAAACAACTCATAGAGCCCCAGTAAGCGGGACAGACTCCTTCTTATCCTCGGCAAGATTTTAGCTTCAGCCTTGGAATCGATGCGTTTTTCCTGCCATGCGAGACGTAATTCAGGTTTCAACGAGTTCTCGATGAAACGATTAAACCAGATGGGAATACCCTGGCCGAAGAAGTGGTTCAGGTTTTCCATGTACATCGATTCAACCGTCTCAAGCATGGCGTTCACTTTTTCCCTGGACATATAGCGGTAAAAGAGGTCGAACCGCCTGAGAAGCGAAATCCGATACCCCAGGACAGTGATGTCATTAGGGGCAATCCGCTTCTCTTTATCCATGATGATGTCGCGGACGATTGAATACAGGGTAGATATGGAATTCTTCTTATCGTCAAAAAACATATAATTCAGGTAACCTTCCTTTTGCACTTTCATCGGAAGGGTACCTTCTTCAGAATCATTTTCAATCTCATCAATCTCGTACTTTCCTCGGAATCTCAGTTGCTGAAACGCCTGAGCGACATTGCAGATCTTATAATCAGATCTGTAACAGTACTTGAGTTCGACAGGGCGGCCGGATACATTCGTTGCAACATCTTTCTGCACCACCGGCATGGAATAGATGTTCTGCTTGACATCGCCAAACAGGACATAATCACCTTCAGGGTCGCGAAAATAAGTTTTAATAATCTCCATCCATTCCCGCTTGTAATCCTGGATTTCATCTATCAATACCGCATCATATGGTCGTATCTGCTTCTTGAATTCCTCAAACACTTCGGGGTTTGCATAATAATGCTTTTCCAGATAGTCGTGTAGTTTCTGCTTGAATTCCGCCAGTCTGCCTGGAATGTTTTTCAGTTGCTGGATTTCTTCTGGCACCTGGATTACAATCCCCAGATTATTCATCTCCCCGGTAAGGAAATGATGATAATTGACAATGATGAAGTTCTGTAAAGGAAACTCTTCTTCCACCCGCTGAAGCTTGTCATGTATGAAGTTCTTCAAGGTGATATTGAAGGTAAGTATCAGTATCTTGGGGTCAGGGTTCCGGCTCAGTGCCCTTTTATAGGCTTGAACCGCCCTTGCCGCCAGAACTGTGGTTTTACCTGATCCAAACACCCCTTTTACCCTCTGTTCGAGCATGGTGGAATAGATGATTTCCTTCTGCTTCGTTGAATATGAATATGGCGTCCCCTGGGATGTCATATGAAGAGGAGGCGACAGAATCCGTCGGAAGTTATCATACAGGGCGTCAGTAAAGAGGAACGACTTCCTGAGTCCAGTCATGTACCTATTCCTCAGTATCTCGAAAAAGTTCTTCCGGTTCAGTCCGTCTGAACCGATTAGATCAATTTCATACTTCAAGAAATCAAGATACTTCCTGTCGCTTTCAAACGGCTTTATCAGTTTATCGTTCACGTCCTTCTGGCTGGCACAATGGAAATATACCGCACAGGAAACGACCTTGAACATCCGGACATCGTTAATGCTGAGTTCCAGCAATGTCGGGATGTGCAGGTCGAACAGGTTCTCCTTGTATTTGTATACCTGTTCTATTGGTGACTTTACAACAGCATTGTTCTGCTTATAAATCCACCTTTTCTTACTGTCAAGCACGAAATTGTCGATATTCCAATCCTTCACCTCAATAACCAGCACTCCGTGGTTTCGTCGCATAATCAAGACGTCAGGCCGATCTCCATTCAAGTACGGATTGTAGTATACCTCATAGGAATCGTCCAGATTATCCCGTAAGAACTCGATTAACGCCCATTCCCCCTTTGTAGGAGGGACTTTCAAACGTTGAATCTGTTCTATCGATGGGAGGAATACCGCCATTGTTATGCCTTGAGGAGTCGGTTGTCAGGAGCAAGGCCTCTTATCTCAAGCGCATGCCTTGCATCTTGAATAAGGTTGGTATATGATTTATCCGCGGATTGGATGTTGCCGGAACAGAAGTATGGGAACCAGACGGACACGGTTGTGGCCTTAGTTGCATAGTAACCACTGAATCTCTTCTTTTTCAGCAAATCGAAGCCGCCAGGTGCTGAAATCCAGAAGTTATTGCTGATAATCGTTCTGTCATGGAAATCATTTTTGCTGACCTTATGAATCTTCAAGTTGACACTTAGATTGGGACGAATGTCCCTAATGAAACGCCGAAGTCTCTCTTCGTTTGCACTATTGCCTTCTGAATAGAACACGGTAAGGTCGAATGGCATGCCGCATGATTCCGGAAGCAACACTTCGAGTATCACAAAGATATTGTCATCCAAATTCTCCCTTTTGAACTGTCCGTCGGTACTCAAGATATAATTGTCGACAATCACGAGAGAGTTCGACATATCTTTTGAGATGACTTTGGAGAGTTCTTCCCAACTCCATTCTTGATTGTGTCTGAGGGGAAATCCACTCTCGCGAAATAGGACGCCTTTCATCGAATAGTTGTCAGCTGTGATGTTTATGATTCCGAAACGGCTAGCATCAATGTGCCTGTCACTCTCCGAAAAAAGGACCGAAAGCGGTGATCCCTCAAGATAAGAAGAATCAAAGCTCTCCTCGGAAAAGTCGATACCACATTCTCCACCGGCCGATTTCTTCCAAAGATACCGCAGGCGTTCATCTGCCTCAGCCAGTTCAATGAATTGCTTGTCGGAACAATCGAAATGGACATCAGACCGAAAAAGGAATGAGTACAACTCCATCCAACACTTCAGGTTTTCAATCGCCCTCTCGTCCGGAAAGGGCATTAACGAAGGATAGCACTCTGAAAACTTTTTCCAGAATGCCACTTCACACAGAACGGTCTTCTTCCTCATGCCATACCTCCTTTGATCATCAGAAGATTCATCGCCAAGGAATCGGCCTCGTCGAAGAATCCACTTCCGAAGGCACTATCCAGTCGCCCGTCATCTTTGATTCCTATCCTTCTGATCCGCTCCTCCCCCGGCTCGGGGCTATCTTCGGCATATAGGATGGATATGGAATCGGGTGGTACAATCTTCTTTCCGACGAACGTCTGAAGCTTACGGATTAGGTACTCGCTATGGGTCTCGATCAGGAATTGGATTCCGTAATTCAGGTAGGCATCCAAGAACATGTCGGCAAGCAGAGACTGATACTTAGGATGGAGATGGATCTCCGGTT
>ONWQ01000365.1 GCA_900321565.1 uncultured Eubacteriales bacterium | reverse complement strand
CTGGGCCTGAAGGAAGCCAAGGAAATCGTGGAATCCGCCCCCAAGACCATCAAGGAAGGCGTCTCCAAGGAAGAAGCTGAAAAGATCGTCGAGAAATTCAAGGCTGCCGGTGCAACCTGCGAAATCAAGTAAGTTTAAAACAAAAAACTGCTGCTGCGGATCTATCTGCAGCAGCAGTTTTTTGTTGAAATACTATATGTCCTCAATTATTATATGTACAAAGTTGCACTCTCCTGTCTTATTGCCACACATTATCTGCTTTGATATAATCATTTATTGGAATTATCTTTCTGACCTTCAAAGGAGAGGTGCTGATCCATGCGACGAAGCATTCTCATAATTGTGTTCCTTTTATGTCTCGCAACCAATCACGCTCTTGCAAAGGAGATCATCGTTGAACCAAAATGGCCTGTTCAGGAATCCATAAGCAAACTTCTGGAAATCGCACGTGCCGAGATAGGATATCACGAAGGTAGTCACGGCTTTACAAAATATGGCGAGTGGGCAGGCGACCCATATGCACAATGGTGTGCTGAGTTCTTATGTTGGTGTGTAAATCAGACAGATGAACAGTTTGGAACAGAATTGCTAAATGTTCAATACCCTCTGTACTCCGCTTCCAATACCGGACGCAACTGGTTTATCCGCCAAGGCCGGTATGTGGTTCGTAACGGCCATTTGCAAGACTGGGGTTATCAGTGGTTAAATGGTACTGATGTTTTTTTGGCACCAGGAGACTATGTTCCACAACCAGGAGACTGGGTTTTCTTTACATGGACAAGTAATACAGATACGGATCATGTCGCAATGGTCGAATACTGTTCAAAAAACGAATCAACCGGCGAAATTACAATCCATGTCATAGAAGGAAATACACCGGACAGTGTGAAACGTGCCACATATAACTTGACTTATAACAGAATTCTTGGATTCGGGACTGTAAACGATGTATGCCGATACACCATGCGTACCGGAAACCATGGAGAAAAAGTCCGAACTTTACAAACTCAGCTGATTAAAATAGGTCTTCTAGCTGAAGAGGACCTGGATGGTCAGTTTGGTACAAAGACTGCGGAAGCTGTACGCGAATTTCAGAGTGCACATGGGCTTCGCAGCACTGGTATTGCAAATATGGAAACGCAACAACTGCTGGACCGCGTTTATGAGCACGTTGTTGATCAGGAACCCGAGACTTGGATGGTTACAGATACTGATTC
Source organism: uncultured Eubacteriales bacterium (assembly GCA_900321565.1). Classification (GTDB taxonomy): domain Bacteria; phylum Bacillota; class Clostridia; order Christensenellales; family Aristaeellaceae; genus UBA2943. The sequence goes on along the minus strand of ONWQ01000365.1, from coordinate 6,381 downwards.
AAAGACATTTGACCTGGACAGGCTTCTTATACTACCAGATGTTCAGGAAGAAGAGGAAGTAGAAGACATATTCTGAACCTTTTTAGAAAGGATGAATCTTTATGCTCAGAAGATGGATTGCAGCCTGTTTGCTGTGCCTTTTCATTCCTTGCGGAGCCTTTGGTGAAGCTTTTAATTTCAACTGTTCATTTACCTGTGCCCCCTATGAAGAGGATTCCACCATTGCAGGTTTCCTGGATTTGCTTAAACAGACCATGATACAAGGTACATTTCTTGCATCGGAAAACGATGGTGGATTTGATCTGCAGTGTTCCCTCAAACTGGACAGCAACGGCCTTCCAGAAACAAGTATCCATTTATATGGTGTAGAGGGAATGATGAAGCTTGAAAGTCCATTATGGGAATACGAACCGGTCCTTCTCAATATCCCTGCAGCACTTGAATATGGAATGAAACTCGATGCCCATCTTGGGATCCCGCTGCAGCAAACCTTGATTTTCTATCCTTGGATATCACTGGACGCCTGGCGTAGCACATGGGAAAACATATCTGCAGTTTTTCACACACGGAAAACATCCCATCAGGTTCCGCTGAAACATGTACTCTCACTGTCAGAAAAGCTTACCGATTTAGTATACCAGGACCGTGCTTTAAGATACTGGTTTGAAACGGTTGCAGGTGCCAATATGGCAGGAGAAACCTTGCAAAATGCATACTTTGCACTCCCCGCCTGGATCAGATCAGTTTCTCTCGGGAACGCTTGGGATGTAAACATAAACAATGATACAGAAACCTGGTCTGTGTCCGGGAATACCATTGTAAAGCTGATCAATCTGTCTGATCCTCAGAATCGTCAGATTCATGTTTATCTCCCGGGATTTCTGAATGGAGAAGATATGCACTTTGATTTTGAAACAAAAAGGAATGGGGATACCTATGATTCGTTTTTGTCATGTGAGTTTGGTCCTGCTGATTCTCCAATGCTTATAGGTACATGGAATGCCCGGAATCTTCCATGTACATGGCCGGCTGTATCGGCATGGAATGTAGATGTTGATTTTCATGGAAGCCTGCTTGAAGGCATCAGTTTTCCTACATTGAGCCCCGAAAAAACTCTGACACTGAGCATGGTAAAGGATTCTTTAGGCTTTCAGATACAGGGCGATCATCAGTCTGTAAATCTTCTTTTGAATTCAATTCCTGTTTTGACTGCACATATCTCAACTGATGTGATTATGACTCCTGAGCTTCCGGTGCACACTTTTTACGAGACAGATGGTGTTAATTTCTTCTCGTTTAACGATGAATCACTCCGTGTTTTTGTTCAGAACCATCGCAGCAGTATTATCAGAGGACTGCTTCCAATCCTGGAAGCGCTGCCAGTATCGACACTTCAGGGGATTTTGAACGCATTAACCAATAGTGGTATTTTTTCACTCATGTTGTACCCTGTCGATGAGTCGGAATACGGTGAATATGAAACCAACTATGAGGAATCAGATTCTTATATAGTAGATACCGACAATACTGAATTAGCAGACGAGAATTATGACATTTATGAAGATCCCTTCGAATAATCATCGGCTCGAAAGCGGCGCAGGCGTTCGTAATGGTGTGATGCTGCAGGCTTTTGAATGGTTTCTGGATGATGATGGAAAACACTATGAGCGCATCACACATTTGGCATATACATGGATGCGAATGGGCATCACATCAGTCTGGCTTCCACCTGCATCCAAAGGTGCAGGCGGAATTCATGATGTCGGTTATGGTGTATATGATTTATACGATCTCGGTGAATTTGACCAAAAAGGAAGCATAAGAACCAAGTATGGTACTCTTGCAGATCTACGGAATGCAGTCCGCATACTCCATGCAGCTGCCATGCAGGTGATAGGTGATATAGTACTGAATCACCGTATGGGTGGAGACACGAAAGAAGCTGTGTTTGTTACCCCGGTTTCATCAAATAATCGGCTTTGTCCTATTGGCGAAATGTACGCAGCAGAAGCATATACAGGTTTTACATTTCCCGGACGTCAAAACAAATATTCAAGCTTTGCATGGGATCATTCATGTTTTACCGGAGTAGATTATGCGGAGCCAGGAAAGGACCATGCAATATATCTTCTGGATGGAAAGCAATGGGGCAAAAATGTTGATCAGGAATATGGAAACTATGATTATCTGATGGGGTGTGATGTAGATCTTTGCAATCCGAGAATACTCCATGAGCTTACTCACTGGGCACAATGGTTCCTGCAAAAAACACACGAGGACGGCTTCCGGCTCGATGCCGTCAAGCATATGGATGCTTCATTTTTCCCGCAACTGCTAAGACAGGTTCGCGAGCGCAGCGGCAAAGAAGTATATGCTGTCGGCGAATACTGGAATTCCAATATTGATGCGCTCTTACATTATCTGGATGAAACAGAAGGTTGTATGGATTTATTCGACGTTCCATTACATTTCCATTTTGTATCAGCCTCCCGCTCCTGTGGTACATTCGACATGCGTACCCTGTTTGACAATACTCTTACATCTATTGATCCCATGCACTCCGTAACTTTTGTGGATAACCACGACACACAGCCAGAACAATCACTGGAAAGCTGGGTTGATGGCTGGTTTAAAGCTTCAGCATATGCATTCATTCTTCTTCGCGAAGCCGGATATCCATGTGTATTCTGGGGAGATCTTTATGGTATCCCGCACAGTGGTATCGGACCTGTTACCGAGCTTCCCCTTCTGCTGCGACTTCGCAAATACTGTGCCTATGGTATAGAACACGATTACCTGGATGACCCGCATATTATTGGCTTTACACGTGAAGGTACAGAGTGTATTCCCGGCAGTGGTATTGCCGTATTGTGTACAAATGCCCTCGGTGGCTCCAAAAGCATGTATGTTGGGAAAGCATTTGCGGAAAAGACGTTTCGCTGTATTATCGGTGGACAAGCAGATGTATCTGTAGATGCTAACGGAATAGCAACTTTTTGTGTTCGAGATGGCGGCTTAAGCATATATATACCCGTTTCATCGCCACAAACATATATAGCGCGATTCCGTCAGAGCTTATCAGAACTGATACGCTTTAGTTTTCACAGTATTCCAGCTTACTGCATGAGCTTGTTGAATCATGCTTTGAAAGGATGATATTTGTTGATCAAGAAACTGCTTTCCTGTGTACGCCAGTATAAGAAAGCCTCCATTCTTACACCGATGTTCATGATTGGCGAAGTCCTGATGGAGACATTGATTCCATATGTTATGGCAAGCCTGATCGACCAGGGAATAAATCGTTCAAGCATGCCCGACGTTTATCGTTATGGTTTGCTTATGCTGCTTTTTGCCGCTTTCAGTCTGGTATTCGGAGTGCTTGGTGGTAAATTTGGCGCTGAAGCATCATCAGGGTTTGCAGCAAATTTGCGCGAAGATATGTATAAGAATATTCAAACTTTTTCTTTCTCAAATATTGATAAATTCTCAACAGCCGGACTGGTAACCCGTATGACCACTGACGTTACAAATGTTCAGAATGCTTATCAAATGGTCCTGCGGATTGCAGTTCGCGCCCCATTGACATTCCTGTGTTCCATCGTAATGTGTTTCCGCACGAATCGTCCCCTATCATTCATCTTCTTGGCAGCAGTTGTTTTCCTCAGCCTGTGCCTTTCAATCATTGTACGCATGGCAATGAAGCGATTCGATCAGGTATTCCAGCGTTACGATGACCTGAATGCCTCTGTTCAGGAGAATGTATCCGCAATCCGTGTTGTTAAAGCCTTTGTTCGTGAAGATTATGAAACTGAAAAGTTTCGGAATGCTGTCAGTAATCTTTATCGTATGTTTGTTCGTGCTGAAAAGGTTGTATGCATGAACGGTCCCCTGATGATGTTTACAGTGTATTCATGTATTCTCATGCTCTCTTGGCTCGGCGCTAAATTTATTATCATGCCGCAGAGTGGTGCATATGCTTTAACAACAGGAGAACTAACCAGCATGTTTTCCTACGTTATGAGTGTTCTTATGAGCCTCATGATGCTTTCAATGATTTTTGTCATGCTGACAATGTCAATGGCAAGCGGTCGTCGTATCAGCGAAGTACTCGATGAACGCGCAGATATTACCAATCCTGAAGCTCCTGTACTTAAGGTTCCAAACGGTCGAATTGACTTTGAACATGTATCCTTTTCCTATAAGACTGGTACAGGCGAAAATACGCTTTCCGATATTGATCTGCGTATTGAAAGTGGTGAAACCATTGGTATTATTGGTGGCACAGGATCCGGTAAGTCGTCTTTTGTCAATTTGATCTCCAGATTATATGATGTAAGCAAGGGCTCCATACGTGTTGGTGGTATTGATGTACGTTCTTATGACCTGGAAGTCTTACGTACTGAAGTTGCCGTAGTACTCCAGAAAAATGTCCTGTTTTCCGGGACAATACTGGAAAACCTTCGATGGGGAAATGAGAATGCGTCAGAAGAAGAATGTCGGGAAGCGTGCCGGCAAGCATGTGCTGACGAATTCATCGAACGTATGCCAGACGGATACCAGACACAGATAACACAAGGCGGCACAAATGTATCGGGTGGACAAAAACAACGATTATGCATTGCCCGCGCTCTTCTTAAAAAACCTAAGATTCTGATTCTTGACGACTCAACAAGTGCAGTAGATACGTCTACGGATGCGCGCATCCGCAAAGCTCTGAAAGAAGCAATTCCAGGTACTACTAAGCTAATTATTGCGCAAAGAATAGCCAGTGTTATGGAAGCTGACAAAATCCTTGTGCTGGATGAAGGCAAAATATCTGCCTTTGGAACACATGATGAGCTACTAAATTCCAGTGCAATCTATCGGGAAATCTACCAGACGCAAACTCAAGGCGGTGGCGACTTTGACCAGCCTGGTCCTGGAGGTGATTGAATATGAATAGAGGACGCGGACCACGAAAAAGCGGAATAGAAGCTTTCAAGGACCTGAGAAAACAGAAAAGCACACTGTCAAGAGTATTTGCAATTGTATTCAAATACTATAAACTTCCTTTTTTCATTGTGATCCTGTCTATCTTCGCTGCAACATGGTGTACATTACAGGGTACACTGTTCATGCAGCAATTAATTGACGGGTATATTACACCCATGCTGTCCGGAACCATGGATACGTCAGAGGGATTTAGCAGATTAGCCTCGGCTCTCCTACGCTTAGCAGCGATTCTTGCAGCAGGCGTGCTCTTTACTTTTATCCAAAATCGCCTCATGGTCAATGTATCTCAGGGCAGTTTATTACATGTACGCCAGGAACTCTTTTCCAAAATGGAGAAGCTGCCGGTTCAATACTTTGATACTCATGCACACGGCGATATTATGTCCATTTATACTAATGATGTGGATACATTAAGGCAACTAATCGGACAGTCTATACCAACATTCGTTGATTCGCTTGTAACGTTGGTTATGACATTTGTAAGTATGATCATTCTGTCATGGCAGATGACCATTCTTTCTGTACTGCTGATCTCTCTGACACTATTTGCGTCGGCAAAGCTTTCGTCTTCTGCTGGTAAGTATTTCGGGCAACAGCAGAAAAACCTCGGTGCATTGAATGGCTATATTGAAGAAATGATGGAAGGGCAAAAAGTCGTTAAAGTGTTCTGCCATGAAGAGCAAGCTACTCAGCAGTTTCTGGAACTCAACGAACGACTGCGTGATACTGCAAATCGTGCAAACACCCGCACTAATATTATCGGTCCTGTCAATAATAATCTGGGACATCTCAGTTATGTCGTTTGTGCGGTTATCGGAGCATTGGCGGCCATTCATGGCTTTGCATCTATGACATTGGGCAGTCTTGTTACGTTCCTTACACTGAATCGGAATTTCTCGAGGCCCATCTCTCAAGTTTCTCAGCAGATGAACTCCATAGTCATGGCCATGGCAGGTGCAAGCCGCATTTTCGCAATGATGGATGCCGAACCTGAAACAGACCAAGGCTATGTTCAGTTAGTCAGAGCCCATATTCATGATGATGGAAGTATCACCGAAACAAACGAAAGAACCGGCCACTGGGCATGGAAGCATCCTCACAAAGCAACAGGTGAAACAACGTATACGAAACTTGCAGGCGGTGTTACATTTAACCATGTAGACTTCTCATACTCCCCCGACAAACAGGTATTGTTTGATATTACAATGTATGCTATGCCAGGACAAAAAATTGCATTTGTAGGCGGTACAGGTGCAGGTAAAACAACAATCACGAATCTTATCAACCGTTTTTATGATATTCAGGATGGGAAGATCCGATATGATGATATTAATATAAACAAAATTAAAAAAGCAGATCTGCGCCATTCGTTAGCTATCGTACTTCAGG
>ONWQ01000128.1 GCA_900321565.1 uncultured Eubacteriales bacterium | reverse complement strand
GCACGAGCCTGCCCTGCCCCGGCACATCCGTGAGCTTGGCTGCCGTATGCATGGGTTCGCCGAACGCTTCGGACAGTTCTTTTGCATAACGCAGGCCTCGGATTGCGTCTTCCACACCACATGCGTCATAATGCGACGTGAACGGCAGTGCGTGCCAGCTGATCTGTCCGCTGCGGATCAGCTGGTCCAGTTTTTCCCGCCGCTTCCCGGTGATCATCCCCCGGATCTTCTGAAGCGGCCATGCCGGCATGGTCCACACATAGCGCAGACTGCCCATGTCCTTTGTCGCATCACAGGTATCAAACACCCGGTCCAGCATATCCCCGGCATAGTACCGGACGATCTCCTCCGCCAGCATGGTAAACCCGATATCAAAATGCGATTTGAACATCAAGTAGATCCGACTGACTGCCATGCCATTCACTCCCGTCATCCCCGGACTGTATGCCTGTCCAGTATGGAATCGCCGTCCACCCATTTCCCGGGGATCAGCCGGGTAGACGGGGTGCTGTCCTCATCCAGAATCAGTCTGTGCAGGCGTTCCACCGCCCGGCGGCCGATCTGCACCTGATTCTGTTCCACATGCGCGATATGCATCTCCAGCGCCGGGCGGTCAAACCCGACCACAGAGATATCCTCCGGAATCCGCAGGTGCAGCGCATGGATCGCGCGCACGGCCGCCACGGTCATCAGACTTTCCGTGCCGTATACCGCAGTGATCTGAGGATGCTGCCTCAGATGTACCGCAATCTTCCTGGCATAGTACTCCGCGGCCGTCTCCTCCGAAGCAAACACTGTACGGTTTGCCTTCAGGTTATCCAGCCACAGATCATAATGCACGGGCACATGAAAGCGTGCGCAGGCACTGATGAACCCCTGAATGCGTTCCCGGATCGAACTTGTCTCTTTGCCCGTCAGCGTCAGCAGCGCAATCTCCTCATGCCCTTTCTCCAGCAGCCGGGTCACAGCCTGCTCACTGAGCTGTTCATTGTTCGTGCCCACATAGGGCGCACTGATCCCCGGCAGCATCCGGTCAAACATGACCACCGGTTTTCCGGTATAAATGGCCTGCAGAAGCCACGGACTGTAGGTCTCGCCCACAGCCGGCTGGACCAGAAGCCCCGAGTAATCCAGATGCCGCAGTTCCCGGAAGATCTGTTCTTCCTTCTGCTGGTCGTTCCCACTTTCCTTGATCAGCAGATGATACCCGAACTCAGCGCATTTTTCCAGCATACCGGACATGATCTCGTACCCGTAATTATGCGCATAACTGCCCATGACGAGTACAAGCACGGGCGTGTCCTGCTGCGTCTGGGCCGGCAGAGTCCTGCACACAAAGCTCCCGCGCCGGGGGAACCGTTCAATGTACCCCTCCTCTTCCAGGCGCTGGAGCGCATGGTGCGCCGTCACGCGCGCGACCGACCAGCTGCCGGCCAGTTCTTTTTCCGTCGGCAGCTTTTTCCCGTCCGCATAGACGCCCTTCTGGATCTTCTCCAGCAGATCCCGGTAAATCTGCAGGAACAGTGCGTTTTCCCGGCTCATGTGTCCTGCCTCCTGCCTGTTCTCAGCCCCAGGTGCGGTACCTCCGCCAGTAATCCTGGCCGTAGGGATGCTTTTCTTCCTCCCAGGCATCCCGACAGGCAAACAGGAGCCCGCGCATCTCCTGAAGCTTGGCGCTGTACTCGCTCAATCCGGCGAGGTTATGGATCTCCCACGGATCCTCCCTGAGGTCATACAGGAAGGTAAAGTGCTGGCCCGGACCGTCATCATTGACATACTCGATCAGCTTGTACCTCGAATCCTTGACCCCGCGGATCCAGATCTCAAAGGCCAGGTACAATACATCCCGGTGCCGGTCCGCCTTAGGATGCTCACAGAGCAGTCCTGCAAAGCTCTGCCCGTCCACACTGTCCGGGACCGGTGCGCCCACCAGCTCACAGAGTGTCGGATAGATGTCCATCAGGTATACATACGCTTCCCTGCGCGCATTCTGCGGGATCCCGGGCCCGGCAAAGATCAGCGGGATCCGGATGGAATGCTCATAGCAGTCCTCCTTGCCCATCCATCCGTGCTGGCCAAGAGCAAGCCCGTTGTCGCCCGTGAACACCACGATTGTGTTGTCCTCTTCGCCGCTCTCATGCAGTGCATCCAGGAGCCGCCCGATCTCATGGTCCAGGTGCGAGATCATGCCATAGTACTCGGCAATATTGCGCCGGATCTCCGCAGGATCACGCGGGTATGCTGCCAGCTGTTCGTCCCGGTGGCGCATGAGCGGATAGTTGGTCTCAATGGTCTCCATGAAGTTCGGTGGCAGCGGGATCTTCTCCGGATCATACATCCGCCGGAACTCCTCCGGCATGGTCCGCGGGTCATGCGGTGCAAGATAGGCCACATACTCAAAGAACGGCTTGTCCCTGCCCGCATTCTTCCTGAGCATTTCAATGGCCGCATCCGTCAGCATCTCACTGGAGTGCTTTCCCGGATTGAACTCATCGCAGTGCTGTTTCATGGGCTGATTGTTGTGGAAAAAGTCCACGACAAAGTTCACCACATTATCGTATGCACCGGAAGGATCATAGCGGCACGTCGGTACATTCCAGTGATCCCACATGCCCCCGAAAAAGATCTTCGCGCCCTGGGTAAAACTGCGTGCATACCCGGGGCAACCGTTATGCCACTTGCCCAGACCGATGGTTTCATACCCGGCCTTCTGCAGTGTCTCGCCCAGTGTGATCTGCTCCGGCGGCAGGTCTTCGCCCTGTCCATACAGGTGGAACGGCTGGCGGCCCGTGTGGATCATGGCCCGGGACGGCATGCAGACCGCACCGCAGATCCCGCTGGGGATATGCGCCCGCGTGAAGGCTGTGCCGCGCCGCACCAGTGCATCCAGGTTCGGTGTGGAGATGAGCGGATTGCCCAGCGCATGGATGGTATCGAACCGCTGGTCATCCGTGACAATAAAGAGAATGTTCTTTTTCCGTGCCATATGATCCTTCCCTCTAAAACCAGACCCAATGCAGTCCGCGCGCGGCAGGACTGCATTGGGCTTGAATGTGTTCAGTTGCCTGCACGTTCATGCAGGATGCCAGGATTACCTGGTCTTGTCAAGCGCCTTCTGCAGGAGACCCATGTACTCATTCAGACCGATCTTGTCCAGTTCTGCGACATAGCTGTCCCAGTCCTTGTCCAGGTCCATGGTACCCTTGATGAAGGAAGCAAAGGAGTTGTTCATGTAGTTGTTCAGGTCCGTCTCATACTGGGCCAGGTCTGCAGAATCGTCTGCGTCCAGCCACAGATGGGTCGGCAGGTACATGGAATAATCCGGCTTGCAGGCTGCATATTCCTGAACGCCCGCATACAGGAAGCCTTCCATGCCCACGGCATCATTCGCCTGGGTAGTGTGTTCAAAGGCACCATTGATGCCATTGCTGCCCCAGTAGGAATTCTGCAGTGTATCAATGCTCAGACCGGTCAGTTTCTTCCAGATGGCCTGACTGCCGTCCAGTGCCTTTTCGCCTTCCTTGCACCAGTCCCACTTCACACCCTGGGCGCCGAAGCGGCTGTTGAAGCACAGCTCCCAGTTGGCATAGAAGTTGTCCAGCCAGCGGGCAGCCAGTTCAGGCTTCTTGCAGGTGGAGAAGATGGCAGCCACATTATACTCATGATTCTCATAGTTCCAATAGCAGGTGCGGACGCCTTCCGGACCCGCGATCGGAGCGCACATGTTCATGAAGTCATAGTAGGCATCACTGCCTGCGGTGCAGTAGATATTATTGGTATTGGCGATCTGCATGCCCACAAGGTTCCCGCCGTCGCGTTCGGTCAGGGCCTTGATGTCGGATGCGCCGAGGGTCAGGAAGGTCTGGTCAATAAGCTTTTCGTCAAACAGTTTCTTGATGAAGCGCAGGGCTTCCCTGTACTGCTCAGTGGTGTAGGCGCAGGCAACCTTGCCGTCATCCACATAGCAGTGGCAGTTGTTGATGCCGTCATAGATGAAGGCATTGACCAGCCAGGTGCGCACGGCACCGGACAGGCCCGTCAGCGGGACCACGCCCTCGCCGCTGTCGCGGAACTTCACCAGCAAGTCATACAGTTCATCCGTCGTGGTCGGGTTCGCACCGCCGACCTTTTCCAGATAGCTTTTGGAAATGAATGCCTTGTAATTGCCTGCGTAGGCATGGAAGCAGTTGTTGCTCCCGGCCAGTGCATAGATGTTCCCGTCCGGGCTCACGGTCTGCTCAAGCAGGTTCCCGCGGGTGGCCAGGAAGCTCTGGTATCCGGGCATGCAGTTCTCAATGTAGTAGTTCAGCGGGAGCAGGATGCCTTCGTCCGCATACTTGGCAATGTCCGCATTCGACCAGTAGCCGGCGCTTCCACTGGAGATAATGATGTCCGGATAATTTCCGTCTGCCATCATCAGGTTCCGCTGTTCGGTCCAGGCCGCTTCCGGAATCCCGATCCAGGTGACTTCCACATTCGTGCTCGCGCCCAGGTCCACACTGAAGGTATTGGTCGTGATGTCCTCCACCGATGCGGTGATGGGCAGCATGACTGTCAGTTTTTCCGGCTCATTGCACAGGGGTGCATATGTGCCGATCTCCGTGTAATTGGACGTGTCCTCTTCCACGGGCCGTGTGGCGCCCTCTGCCAGGACCGTGCTGAACATCATCAGCATGGCAAATAGCAGGCAGGCAAGTCTCAGAAACTTCTTCATTGCGTTGTGCCTCCTTGTGATTTATATTTCTCTGCACCATCCGGTGCCGGAAGACGGAATCATCAGCCCTTGACCGCGCCGATCATGACGCCCTTGACAAAGAACTTCTGGACAAAGGGATACAGAAGCATCATGGGGAGTGAGGATACCACAATGATGCCATACTTGAGTGTTTCCTGGAGCGCTTCGCGCAGTGCGGCCTCCTCCGGGTCCAGACTGCCCAGGAGATCGCCTTCAATGGAATTGGCGATCAGAATATTGCGCAGGAAGATCTGCAGCGGGTAGAGTTCCTTGCTGCGGATATAGATCAGGGCATTGAAGTACTCGCCCCAGTGCACGGTCCCGTAAAAGAGCATCATGACCGCAATGATCGCACCGGAGAGCGGCAGCGCGATCTGCAGGAAAAACCGGAAATCACTGCAGCCGTCAATCTCCGCCGCCTCGCGCAGTTCTTCCGTGAGCGTGTTCTGCATATAGGTGCGAGTCACGAACACATTGTATGCCGTCAGTCCGCAGGGCAGGATCAGCACCCAGAAGTTATCGATCAGCCCGAGATTGCGCATCCAGATATAGTTCGGGATGGTGCCCGCATTGAAAAGCATGGTAAAGGTCAGAAGACCCAGCACCAGTTTCTTGCCCGGCAGTTCCCTGGCCGAGAGCGGGAACGCCAAGAGCAGGGTCAGCACAAGGTTCAGGGCCGTGCCAACCACGGTATAAGCCAGAGAGTTCCGGAACCCGATCCAGATCGGTGTGTAGGCAAACACCTGGGTATAGCTCTGCAGACTGATATTCACCGGCCAGAGCACAACCTTGGATTCCATGACCGCAATGGGATCGGAGAAGGAACAGCTCACCACATAGATCAGCGGATAGAGTACCAGAAGCACGGTCAGGGCCAGGATCGTATAGTCCACGACAAAGAAGGCACGGTCGCCTTTCGTAAGTCTTTTTCCTGCATGCCTTGTCATTGCATCCACCCCCCTCACCACAGGCTCGTGTCGCCAAGCCGGCGGCAGATCCAGTTCACCAGCAGAACAATCACAAGATTGATGACGGAATTGAATATGCCCACAGCCGCCGCAAAGGAATACTGGGTATCGAG
>ONWQ01000314.1 GCA_900321565.1 uncultured Eubacteriales bacterium | reverse complement strand
GCGACCTCAGGGATGGATTACCTGCTCAATGAAGATGGCACGGTCACGACCAACGTGATCTCGGACCAGTACAAGGCAGCCCTTACCTATCTTAAGGAAATCTATGACAAGGGCTATATGGATCCGGAGGTCTTCACGCAGCCCAATTCCCAGACCTATGAGAAGTTTGCCACGGGCAAGATGGGCTACTGGCCCTGCTGGTGGTCGCATGGCGGCAGTGTATACCTCAAGTATGGCTTCAAGGACAACAACCCTGAAGGCGAAGTCACCATGATGTATCCCATTACCGGTCCGGAAGGCAAGTCCGGTCTGCCGGCAACCGACCCGATCTGGCGTACGGTAGCCATCAGCTATAACTGCAAGAATGTGGAAAAGGTGCTGGAACTGATCAACTGGGAAATCACGCCCTATGGCTGGTATACCGTGCAGTGCGGTCTGGAAGGCGATTACTTTGAGATGGACGCGGACGGCAATGTGACCTGGTACTGGGGCCTGACCGGCAAGAGCCGCCGCGGTGATGATATTGCGGACATGGAAATCTACAAGTTCATCGAGAACCTGGGCCTGCAGCAGAAGCTGTATGTACTGGACAATTCTGACTATGGCGCCAAGCGTACGGCCGGTATCGGCACCTGCATGACGGCACCTGTGTATCAGAACCTGTTCATGGGCATGTATACCGATGAGTATAACAGCCTGAACAGCGAACTGAAGACATACTACACCAACCAGACCGTGAAGTTCATCATGGGCGATCTGGACCTGGAAAAGGACTGGGATACCTATGTATCCACGTACCTGAGCATGGGCGGTCAGAAAGTCCGTGATTCGCTGCTCGAAAAGTATAATGCAGAACACGGCACGAACTATGTGTTCGCCGACTGATCCACTCTGTCATACGCCTGCGGGACCGGATTCCGGTCCCGCAGTTTTCATGGAACGGAAAAAACTGGTATAATCATTCCGCAGACTGCTGCAGGAAAGGAACGTGAAAGCCAATGAAACTGACATTCCTTGGTACCGGTGCCGGGGAAAGCTATCCCGGACTGTGGTGCAACTGTCCGCACTGTGCTTATGCACGCAGGGCGGGCGGACGGAATATCCGGGCGAACAGCTGTGCGGTACTGGATGAGAAACTGCTCCTGGACATGGGCCCCATGTGTTTTGATGCAGCCGCCCGGCTCGGTGTGGATCTGACCGGGGTGAGCAGTCTGCTGATCACACACCCGCATGAGGACCACCTGTATCCCATGCACCTGCACTGGCGGGAGGTCGAGGAAGCACACCTTCAGGTACGGTATCCGGATCAGATGCATCTGGGCGGACCGAGGTTCACGCCGCTGCCTGAGCTTGAGATCTACGGGAATGCATACACGGAAGCCGTGCTGCAGCCGGTACTTCAGGAGACACCGTCCCCGCATGCGCATTTTCACAGGATTGAGGAAGGCGTGGAGTTTGAAACGGACGGGTATACTGTCATGCCGGTGCGCGGGAACCACCATGAGCGCGGGTTTGCACACGGGTATGTGATCCGCAGGGACGGAAAAACGCTGCTGTATGCACTGGATACAGGCAGCTATGAACCGGACATGATGGAACTGCTGAAGAAGTATGTCTATGATGTGGTGGTCATGGAAGGTACCACCGGACTGAATGAACAGTACGGCGGGCATATGTGCATGGAAAACAACCGCAGGTTCCGTGAAACCCTCCGGGCATCCGGCTGCCTGCGTGAGGACAGTCGTATGATCCTTACACACCTGTCGCCTCACTGGTGCCCGCCGCATGATATGTATTCCGTGATGGTGGAACAGGCCGGGATGATCCTGGCCTATGACGGGATGTGCGTGGAGATCTGAAACGGGACGGACGCAGGGGCTGCGTGAAGGCTGTGAGGAGTTGGGATAATGCGTGAGATTCAGGGAAAACTGGCAGACCTGACACTGAAGGATTCGGATACGCTCTGCAGGATTGCGCATGCGCTTTCCTCACCGGCAAGGGTGGAAATCATGCGGATCCTGAGCAGGAATTCCATGAATATCGGTGAGATTGCGCAGGCACTGGACCTGCCGATGTCCTCGGCCGCACTGAATGTGCGGATCCTGAAGGAAGCCGGTCTGATTCATGTGGAAAACCTGCCCGGTGTGCGCGGCACGGTCCGCCTGTGCTCAAGAAAGCTGGACCGGGTCACCATGAACCTGGTGTCCGAGGAGGATATCCCGGATGCGTCCGTCACGCTCGCTATGCCCATCGGCGGATACAGTCTTGCGGAAAACATCAGCGGAACCTGCGGTATGCTCAGCAGTACCGGAACCATAGGTGTCATGGATTCTCCGGCAATATTCTACCTGCCCGACCGGTTTCAGGCTCAGCTGCTCTGGTTCAGGCGCGGGTTCCTTGAATACCGTTTTTCGGTTCCGGAACCCAGCGGACAGATGCAGGTGCGGTGGCTGGAATTGTCATTTGAGGCATGCTCGGAAGCACCGATGTACAGGAATCCATGGCAGAGTGATATCGCCGTGGAGATCAACGGCGTACGGCTGGGCACATGGACGTCCCCCTGTGACTGCGGCGGGCGCCGTGGCAGTCTGACACCGGGCTGGTGGGATACGGACTTTACGCAGTTCGGGTTCCTGAAGACCTGGTATGTGGATGAGGAAGGGACTTTCCTGGACTGTGAGAAAATCAGTGATGTCACGCCGCGTGACCTGAAAGTGGACCCTGAAAAGTGCATTGTGGTCCGCATCGGTGTTCCTGAGGATTCAGTGCATGCGGGCGGGATGAACCTGTTCGGCGAGCAGTTCGGGAACTATCCGCAGGCACTGCGACTTCGTCTGGGGTTTGCTTTCCGGGAGCCGCCGCGCCTGACAGAGCAGGCAGAAGACAGGCCCTTCACATCGGGAAAGGAATAAAGAAACAGCACAGCGGAAGCCGCCGGGCTTTCGCTGTGCCGGATAAGGAGATCAGTTCATATGAATCTGGAAACGATCACACTGGAAGAACTCGGGTCTGTGGACCTGGATGCGCTGAGCACGGAGGAACAGAGCCAGCTCCTTCTTCGTCTCAGAACCCTGTATGCAGACCTGGAAGCCCGGGAGCCGGACGAGGAAAGCGATGAATATGAAGACTGGCTGAATGCACTGGATGATCTGGAAGAGATCATGGAGGAGATTCAGGACAGTCTGGAAGCATGAGACCACGGCAGGTTCAGAGGGCATGCAGATTGCTGATAATCAGCATGAGTCCGCTGAGCAGCAGCGCCAGGATGACGATCCGGCGCGCTTTTTTTTCGGGAATACTGCGCGCAAGATGCATGCCGGTCAGAAGCCCTGCGAGCATGGCAGGCACCAGCTTTACAGCCTGCAGGAGACTGGCGGAAGTCAGGATTCCTGTGGCCAGGTACAGGACCAGCTGGACAAGGTTATTCAGGAAAAAGATAATAGCCAGGTTCGCTTTCAGCTGGCTGCTGTCATCCGTGAGCCGTTCCAGGGCAGGGACCAGCAGGGCACTGACACCGAACATGCCTGTGACCAGCCCGGAGAGCAGGATCAGCAGCCAGGAAACCAGACTGCGTCCGCCCGCGTTTCCCTTGCGGGTGCGGAGCATGTTCAGGGCGAGAGCAATAATGAGCACACCGAAAGCGATCTTGAGCCAGCTGCTGTTGAGCGTGCGCAGCAGGAATACACCGGGGATCATGGAAAGCATGACCACAAACCCGACTGTAAGACAGAGCCGGGGCTGAATCCGCTGGTGATTCCGGAACGCAT